>NZ_JAPCIZ010000050.1:0-31178 GCF_027707725.1 Aeromonas sp. QDB25
CACGGCGACAGCAGGGTGATGGTGGTGGTGTGTTTGGAGACAGCCAGTTTACCAGCACCCTGTCTGTCAACTTCCACTTTCCCAGGATCCCGCGAAGAACCTTTTTTTATGCCTGCTGGCAACGCCGAGCGGGATGCAAACCAGGACGATGCACGACTTAGCTCATCCCTGCCAGAGCAGGTAGCCGCCCCCCCTTGTACCGCGTACAGATAAAAAAACGGCTCCATTATGGAGCCGTTTTCACACTTGGGGCCGTGAGGCTGACCTACTCGACAGTGGCTTCCACGTCGGTGAAGTATTCGATCTTGGCCGCCTTGCGCAGCTCGTCGATCAGCGACTTGTAGTCGGCCTGTGCCTTGCCCTGACCCAGCTGACCTTGCAGCAGGCTCACCATCTGGGACGGCTCCTTGATGACGTTGACCTTGTCCAGCGCCACCACCACACGATCACCGTTGGCTTCGGTCACCAGCTCGACGCTCGGCTTGCCATCGGTCGGATGGGGCATGCGGAACACCTGGGTCACCAGGTTCTGGTCCATCTCCTGGGCGAAACGGGATACGCCGGTATGGGTATCCACTTTCAGACCCAGCGCGGTCAGGTCGGCCTGAACGTTCTCACCGGCCTTGAGCTTGTCCAGCAGACCCTGGGCCTTGCCACGGGCCACTTCACTGGCCTTGTCGTGCTTGATGGCGGTGATCACCTGCTCTTTCACCTCGGCAAGCGGCTTGGCCGCCTTCGGCTGGTGACCCATGATGTGCAGCACCAGCGCCTTGCCGTCGGCCAGCTCGATCACGTCGGAGTTGGTGTTGTCATCACGCAGCTGTTCGGAGAACGCCACGGAGAGCACCTTGGGATCATTGAGCGGTGCCGGCGCATCGGCCTGGCTGAAATAGCCGGTGGACTGCACCTGGAGGCCCATGGCTTCGGCGGTCAAGTCCAGGGAGTCCGGGTTCTCGAAGCTGCTGTCGGCCATCTTCTGCTGTTCGGCGAAGAACTGCTCCTTGGCCTTCTCAGACTGCAGACGGGCGATGGTATCGCTCATCACGTCCACGAAGGGCTTGGTCTTGGCAGGCTCGACGGCCAGCAGCTTGATGATGTGGAAGCCGAATGGGCTCTTCACCACGGCGGAGAGATCGCCAGCCTTGGCCAGCGCGAACGCGGCTTTCTCGAAGGCAGGATCCATCACCCCTTTCTCGAACCAGTCGAGCTCCCCGCCCTTCTTCGCGGAGAAGGTATCGGAGGAGTCGGCCTTGGCCAGCGCGGCGAAATCGTCACCCGCCTTGGCCTTGGCCAGCACGGCCTCGGCTTTCTGCTCGGCGGCCTTTTCATCCTTGCCAAACGGGATCAGGATGTGCGCCACCTGACGGCGCTCGGGACGCTGGAACAGATCCTGATGCTGGTCGTAGTAATCCTGGGCATCCTGCTCGGTGACCTTGATGTTCTTGCCAAGGTTCGCGGCATCGAGCAGCAGATAGTCGACCTTGACCGTCTCGTCGTTCATGAAGCGAGCACTGTTGGCCTTGTAGAACTGCTCCACCTCGGCATCGCTCACCTCGATCCCGTCCACATAGGCGGAAGCGGCCAGACGGATCAGGCGCAGGTCACGGGTCTGGTTGTAGAGACGATCCAGTTGCTCGGCTTCACCCTTGAGGGCGAACTCCGATCCCAGCACGGCGCCCATCAATTGCTGGCGCACCATGTCCTGGCGCAGGGAGTCGCGGAACATCTCGGGGGTCATGCCGGCACGGCGAATGAGCTGCAGGTAGCGGTCATTGCTGAACTTGCCGTTCTCGGCAAACTCGGGCATGGCGACGATGGCCTGCTTGATTTGCTCATCGCTGACGCGCAGACCCAGGGAGCGAGCCTTGTCATCGATCAGCGCCTGATCGATCAGACGGTCCAGCACGCCACGGCGGAACTGTTTCATGTAATCGGGATTGGCGGCCAGCTGGTTGAAGGCCTCACCCATTTGGGATTCCATGCGGGCCCGCTCATTGCGGTAGGCATTCTCCAGTGCGGGGGCACTGATGTCATTGCCGTTGACGGTGGCGGGGGCGGTACGTGCCGGGCCATTGAGGTAGCTGCCTACGCCGGCCAAGGCAAAGGAGAGGATGATCAGGCCCAAGATAACCTTGGCTACCTTGCCCTGCGCCCCTTCGCGTAGTTTATCCAACATCATGTTTGTACTTATGCTCCCGAACTCGATGGGCGTAAATAATGAAAAGGCGCACCGATTGCGATGCGCCTTGGTCAAGCAGTATGAGGGAGAGCCCTCTCACTTGTCTGGTCAGAGACCAAGGACGGTGCCGATAGATATCAGCGACCGGCTTAGTTGACCGCGTCTTTCAGGGCCTTGCCGGCTTTGAAGGCAGGAACTTTACCGGCAGCGATTTCGATGGTCGCACCAGTTTGCGGGTTGCGGCCGGAACGGGCTGCACGCTCGCGAACGGCGAAAGTACCGAAACCAACCAGAGCAACCTGGTCACCCTCTTTCAGGGCTTCGCCCACGGCATCGATGAAGGCATCCAGCGCACGACCAGCGGCAGCTTTGGAGATATCAGCACCGTCTGCAATCTTGTCAATCAGTTGAGATTTATTCACTCTTATATTCCCCTTTTATCGAACATCGCTGCGGCGCTGATTTCCCTGGCCACAACAAGTGGAGGTTTTATAACAAGCCTCCTGATCAGTTGCAAGTGACAATCTGGCGCAAACCCGCGCCACATCACGCATTGCGACTCATCATGAGTACCCGATCGGTGGTCAAGGCTACTTCCGTTGTCCGGTGCATGCAAGCCTTAACCACCCCCCGAATGCGCCAAATTTGCGGCGCATCAACATTTACACGACAGAAACGCGTTCGAAACCTTGCGGATTGTCCTGCAACGCCAGTGCAAGCACCTCATCAATCCAGCGAACCGGATAGATTTCAAGATCTTGTTTGACGTTGGCCGGGATCTCCTCGAGGTCACGTTCGTTCTCTTTCGGGATCAGCACACGCTTGATGCCACCACGGTGGGCCGCCAGCAGTTTCTCCTTGAGACCACCGATGGGCAACACCTCGCCACGCAGGGTGATTTCACCCGTCATGGCCACGTCGGCACGCACCGGGTTGCCGGTGAGGCTGGAGACCAGGGCGGTACACATGGCGATACCGGCGCTCGGGCCGTCTTTCGGGGTCGCCCCTTCCGGCACGTGCACGTGGATGTCGCGCTTCTCGTAGAAGTCGCCGTTGATACGCAGCTTCTCGGCACGGGCTCGCACCACTGTCATGGCCGCCTGGATGGACTCCTGCATCACGTCACCGAGGGAACCGGTGTAAGTGAGCTTGCCCTTGCCCGGCATGTTGGTGGTCTCGATGGTGAGCAGATCGCCCCCCACTTCGGTCCAAGCCAGCCCGCACACCTGACCAATCTGGTTCTGGTCGGTGGCCTTGCCATAGTCAAAGCGCTGTACCCCCAGGAACTCCTTGAGGTTCTCCTGGTTGACCTGAACATGCTTGATGCTCTTGTCCAGCAGGATGCGTTTGACTGCCTTGCGACAGATTTTGGAGATTTCACGCTCCAGGCTGCGCACACCCGCCTCGCGGGTGTAGTAGCGAATCACCCCGATCAGCGCCGAATCCTCGATGGTGATCTCGGAAGGCTTCAGGCCGTTGCGCTGGATCTGCTTGGCCACCAGGTGCTGCTTGGCAATGTTGAGCTTCTCGTCCTCGGTGTAACCGGACAGACGGATCACTTCCATCCGGTCCAGCAGCGGACCCGGTATGTTCATGGAGTTGGAGGTGGCCACGAACATCACGTCCGACAGGTCATAATCCACTTCCAGATAGTGATCGTTGAAGCTGCTGTTCTGCTCGGGATCCAGCACCTCCAGCAGGGCGGAAGCGGGATCGCCACGCATGTCCGAGCTCATCTTGTCGATTTCGTCGAGCAGGAACAGCGGGTTCTTCACGCCGACTTTCGCCATCTTCTGGATGAGCTTGCCGGGCATGGAGCCGATGTAGGTACGGCGGTGACCACGGATCTCCGCCTCGTCACGCACCCCACCCAGGGCCATGCGCACATACTTGCGGCCGGTGGCCTTGGCGATGGACTGGCCCAGGGAAGTCTTGCCCACCCCGGGAGGCCCGACCAGGCAGAGGATGGGGCCCTTAAGCTTGTTCACACGCGCCTGCACTGCCAGGTATTCGAGGATGCGATCCTTGACCTTGTCCAGGCCATAGTGATCCGCATCCAGCACCTCCTGGGCCTTGCCTAGGTCTTTCTTGACCTTGGAGCGGGCCTTCCAGGGCACCTGCACCATCCAGTCCACATAGCTGCGCACCACGGTGGCTTCCGCCGACATGGGGGACATCATCTTGAGCTTGGCGAGCTCGGCCTGGGCCTTCTCGCGGGCATCCTCCGGCATCCCGGCCTCTTCAATCTTGCGATTGAGGGCTTCGAATTCATCCGGGCTGTCTTCCAGCTCACCCAGCTCTTTCTGGATGGCCTTCATCTGCTCGTTGAGGTAATACTCCCGCTGGCTCTTCTCCATCTGCTTCTTGACCCGAGAGCGGATGCGTTTCTCGACCTGCAACAGGTCGATCTCCGACTCCATCATGGCCATCAGAAACTCGATGCGCTCGGACACGGAGGCGATTTCCAGCACCTTCTGCTTGTCTTCGAGCTTGAGCGGCATGTGGGCAGCCATGGTATCGGCCAGGCGCGCCGCATCGTCAATCGCCGAAATCGAGGTGAGTACCTCGGGCGGGATCTTCTTGTTGAGCTTGATGTAACCTTCGAACTGGCCGATGGCAGAGCGCACCAGCACGTCCTGATCCTTCTCCTCGATGGGGGCGGACGCGATGTACTGGGCCTCCCCGACAAAGAAGTCGCGATCGTCGATCATCCGCTCAAGGCGGGCACGCTGGCCCCCCTCCACCAGCACCTTGACGGTGCCGTCCGGCAGCTTGAGCATCTGCAGAATATTGGCCACTGTCCCGACGGAGAAAATTTCCTCCACCGTCGGTTCGTCAGTCGACGCATCCTTCTGGGCCACCAGCAGGACTTTCTTGTCCTGCTCCATGGCCGCTTCCAGACAGCGAATGGATTTTTCCCGCCCCACAAAGAGTGGAATGACCATGTGGGGATAGACCACCACGTCACGAAGAGGCAGGACGGGAATCTCGATGCGTTCTGAACGCTCTAGGTTCATATATGTCCTCTCGGCTTGTTATACCGTTGGCAAAGGCTTGGCTGAGTATATGGGGGCGCAAAGATGAGATTCAATCGCCTTGGCCGTAAAAAGCATGAAAGGGGCAAAAAGCCCCTTTATGTGATTAAAAATCAGACAGTTACTCTGAGGCTGCGGCCTGAGTCTCGGGATTGTCGTAGATCATCAGGGGCGCGGAGTCTCCCTTGATCACCGTCTCGTCGATCACCACCTTGCTGACCCCTTTCAGGGAGGGCAGGTCATACATGGTGTCGAGCAGTACGGCCTCGACAATGGAACGCAGACCCCGGGCACCGGTTTTGCGCTCCATGGCCTTGCGGGCAATGGCATTGAGCGCGTCGTCACGAAACTCCAGCTCCACCTCTTCCAGGGCGAACAGCGCGGCATACTGCTTGGTCAGCGCGTTTTTCGGCTCTTTCAGGATCTGGATGAGGGCAGCCTCGTCAAGCTCGGTCAGGGTCGCGACCACCGGCAGACGGCCGATGAACTCGGGGATGAGACCGTACTTGATGAGATCTTCCGGCTCCACCTTGGCAAAGTTCTCGCTCAGGGTTGCCTTGGCATTCTTGGATTTCACCTCGGCGCCAAAACCGATGCCGGTGCCCTTGACGGAGCGCTGCTCGATCACCTTGTCCAGCCCCGCGAAAGCACCACCACAGATGAAGAGGATCTTGGAGGTGTCGACCTGCAAAAACTCCTGCTGCGGGTGCTTGCGACCGCCCTGGGGCGGCACGGAGGCGATGGTGCCTTCGATCAGTTTCAGCAGTGCCTGCTGCACCCCTTCCCCGGAGACGTCGCGGGTGATGGAGGGGTTGTCCGACTTGCGGGAGATCTTGTCGATCTCGTCGATGTAGACGATACCGCGCTGGGCCTTCTCCACGTCGTAGTCGCACTTTTGCAGCAACTTCTGGATGATGTTCTCCACGTCCTCGCCCACGTAACCGGCTTCGGTCAGGGTGGTGGCATCGGCCATGGTGAAGGGCACATCCAGCAGACGAGCCAGGGTCTCGGCCAGCAGAGTCTTGCCGCTGCCGGTGGGGCCAATCAGCAGGATGTTGGATTTGCCCAGCTCCACGCCACCGGACTCGCTGCCGCTGCGAAGACGCTTGTAGTGGTTGTAGACAGCCACTGCCAGCACCTTCTTGGCGTACTCCTGACCGATCACGTAGTCGTCCAGATGGGCGCGGATTTCATGAGGGGTCGGCAGCTCGCTACCATCGCGCTTGGGAGAGATCTCGCGGATCTCTTCGCGGATGATGTCGTTGCACAGCTCGACACACTCATCACATACGTAGACGGAAGGGCCAGCGATCAGCTTGCGCACTTCATGCTGGCTTTTGCCGCAGAAAGAGCAATACAGCAGCTTGTCGCCCTCACCCTTGCGTTTCTCTGTCATTCAGCGACCTCGTTTTATCAATAGAGGATGGATCGTCCTGTTGAGTTTACAACAGGACGGGGTACCCTGCTCAGCCGCGCTGGCTCAGGATGCCGTCAACCAGACCATAGGCAACGGCCTGTTCGGCGGACATGAAGTTGTCTCGGTCGGTGTCGCGCTCGATGGTGGCCATGTCCTGACCGGTATGGAACGCCAGACGATCGTTCAGGGTATTCTTGATTTTCAGGATCTCCTGGGCATGGATCTGGATGTCAGAAGCCTGGCCCTGGAAGCCGCCCAGCGGCTGGTGGATCATCACTCGGGCATTGGGCAGGCAGAAACGCTTGCCTTTGGCGCCACCGGCCAGCAGGAAGGCCCCCATGGAGCAGGCCTGCCCCATGCAGACGGTGCTCACGTCCGGCTTGATGAACTGCATGGTGTCATAAATGGACATACCCGCAGTGACGGCGCCACCCGGCGAGTTGATGTAGATGCTGATGTCCTGATCCGGGTTCTCGGACTCCAGGAACAGCAGTTGGGCCACCACCAGGTTCGCCATGTGATCCTCGACCTGACCGGTCAGGAAGATCACCCGCTCTTTCAGCAGACGGGAATAGATGTCGTAGGAACGCTCCCCTTTCGCGGTTTGCTCTACCACCATCGGGATGAGCGCATTGCGTGGGGATTCAGTCACATCGTTATAGTTCTTGTACATAAGGCATTGTCCCTAAAATAAAATGGCCCGAGTGGAGATCACACGAGCCATTATACTTAACAGTTTTGACCTTAAGTCAAATATTCTTAGGCAGCGGCACCGGACTTGTTGATCACTTCGTCGAAGGCAACTTCTTTCTCGGTGACTTGCGCCTTGGACAGGATCAGATCGATGGCTTGATCTTCAATGGCCAGGTTGCGCACGCCGTTCAGCATCTGCTCGTTCTGCTGATAGTACTCGATCACTTCTTTCGGATCTTCGTAGGCAGTGGCCATGGACTCGATGATGCTGGTCACACGGGCGTCGTCAGCCTTGATCTCGTTGGTGCGGATGACGTCACCCAGCAGCAGACCAACGCGGACACGGCGCTCGGCCTGGGCCTGGAACAGCTCGGCCGGCAGCTCGGGGGCGTTGCCGCCCTGGAAGCCACCGAAGCGCTGCAGAGCCTGCTGACGCAGGGTGTCGATTTCCTGGGCAACAGCAGCCTTCGGCAGATCGATCTGGTTGGCTTCAACCAGGCCGTTCAGTACCTGCTCTTTCACGCTGTTTTTCAGGGCCTGGGCCAGTTCGCGCTCCATGTTCTTGCGCACTTCAGCCTTCAGCTCTTCAACGCTGCCGCTCTCGATGCCGAAACGCTTGACGAACTCTTCGGTCAGCTCGGGCAGCACTTGCTCTTCAACCTTGTGCAGCTTGGAGGCAAACTTGGCAGCCTTGCCCTTCAGGGCTTCGGCGTGGTAGTCAGCCGGGAAAGTCACCTCGATGGTGAACTCGTCGCCCGCTTTCTTGCCCAGGATGGCGTCTTCGAAGCCCGGGATCATACGGCCAGCGCCCAGTTCCAGGGTGAAGCCTTCAGCCTTGCCACCGTCGAACTCTTCACCGTCGATGGAACCGACGAAGTCCATGGTCACACGCATGCCGTTGGCGGCAGCCACAGCGGCTTCAGTCCAGGTGGCGTGCTGCTTGCGCAGGGTGTCGATCATGTTTTCCAGGTCGCTATCCTTAACGGTGGCAACCGGCTTCTCGACCTTGATGCTCTCCAGACCGGCAACTTCGAACTCCGGATACACTTCGAAAGTGGCGGTGAACTCGAAATCCTGACCTTCTTTGATCTCTTTCGGATCCATGGTCGGGGCGCCAGCCGGGCTCAGTTTGTTCTCGATGATGGCCTTGATGAAGTTGTTCTGCATCATTTCATCGGCAACGCGGGCGTGAGCCATGGCACCGAACATCTTCTTGATGATGGCAACCGGAGCCTTGCCAGGACGGAAACCGTCGATGCGACGGGTTTTGGCCAGGCCATTCAATTCTTTGCGCACGGCGGCGTCAACGGTAGCGGCCGGTACAGTGATGGTAAGACGGCGTTCCAGACCCTGGGTTGTCTCTACAGAAACTTGCATTCTTTTACCTCGTTCAACTCAGCACTGCGTGCTGACCCTTTATTGCCCCCGGGCAAGCCCGGAGTCTTCCTGTTTATAAAGACAACGACTGTCTTTGTGATGAGAAAATATGACGCGACATTATAGCGGCGTGCAGTGGTCGCGTCGAGCCGCACATCCCCCATCCGGGGCACAGACAGCACAATTTGCGCAAGACTTTCTCCTATATGGGGAAGCCTTGCACCGAGTTCAAGCATTCCATCCGCAATAATTTGCACTGGCTCACTCTTTTTCACGGCGAACGGGCCATTTTGATCGCCATCCGCCGCCAATCAGGCACAAAAATGGCGTGCTGCGACCCAAATTGTCCACCTTCTCGCCTGCGCCATTGCGTCCCCCGGCAGGGCTCGCTATGGTGACAACCAATTTACGTGCTGCTGGAGTCACCCACATGTCCTTTTTCCGCTTCTTGTTCAATCTGCTCTGGTTCGTGCTGGGAGGCGTCTTCATGGGGCTGGCCTGGTGGCTGGCGGGGCTGCTCTGCTTCATCTCCCTCATCGGGATCCCCTGGGGACGCGCCTGCTTCGTCATCGGCACTTTCACCTTCTTCCCGTTTGGCAAGCAGGCGGTGAGCCGCAAGAGCATGACGGGCCAGAGCGACATCGGCACCGGTGCCCTGGGGCTGATTGGCAACATTCTCTGGTTTGTGCTCATCGGGGTCTGGCTGGCCATCGGCCACATCGCCTCGGCGCTGGCCTGTTTCGTCACCATCGTCGGCATCCCGTTCGGCATCCAGCACCTCAAGCTGGCCCTCATCAGCCTTGCCCCCATCGGCCAGATGATAGTGACCAACCACGAGGCCGAATCGGGCCGCTACATCCGCTGACAGCCCATCTCAGACTATCCTTGCGGGTGGAAAAAAGGGCAGACTAGGGTCTGCCCTTTTTCATTGCCCCATTCGAGGTCTTTCATGCTGCCCAGCCATTTTTTTGCCAACCTCGCCCGTATGCGCCTCATCTACCGCTGGCCCCTGATGCGCAACATCCAGCCCGAAAACATCGCCGAGCACAGCTTGCAGGTTGCCATGGTGGCCCACGCCCTCGGCCTTATCAGCAATCGCCTGTTCGGCGCTCAGGTGGATGCAGACCGGGCCGCCGTCATGGCCCTCTACCACGACAGCAGCGAGGTGCTGACCGGGGATCTGCCCACCCCGGTCAAGTACTTCAATCCCGAAATCGCCCGTGAATACAAGAAGATTGAGCTTGCCGCCGAGCAGCGCCTGCTGGGCATGTTGCCGCCTGAGCTGGTCGAGGACTTTCGCCCCCTGCTCGACTCCGGCGCCCAGGACGAGGCCCTCACCAGCCTGGTGAAGGATGCAGACACCCTCTGTGCCTACACCAAGTGTCTGGAGGAGCTGAGCGTCGGCAACCGGGAGTTCGAGCCCGCGCGAAAGCGCCTCGAGCAGATGCTGGACGCCAGGATGAACCCCGCCATGCGCTACTTCATCGATGTCTTCGTGGGGAGTTTTTCACTGCCTCTCGATGAGTTGAATGCCCATTGATGCCATCAACACGGCACCGGGCATCATCTCCTCCTGCGTATTGCCCCGATAACCGCCACGTCGGGGGTTTCCCCACAAAAGAGTGACAATAAAAAGGGCCCCGCAGGGCCCTTTATCACATCCATGGGCATCAATGCCCCAGTTCCCGGGACGGCACCAGGCCGCTCGCCCGCCAGGCAGGATAGAGGGTCGCCACCAGGCTCATCAGGATGGCGGCGCCGGTCACGATGAGCAAGTCCTGCATGTGCAGCTCGGTCGGCAGGAAGTCGATGAAGTAGATGTCGGGATTCAGGAAACGGTGCCCGATAACCCCTTCGATGGCGCTCAGGATCTGGGTCAGCTTGCTGGAGAGCAGACCGCCAAGCAGGGCGCCGAGCAAGGCTCCCGCCACCCCGTTCACCATCCCCTGGATGACGAAGGTAAGCCGGATCTGGCCCGGGCTCGCCCCCATGGTCTTCAAGATGGCAATCTCGCTGCGCTTCTCATTCACCGCCATCACCAGAGTAGAGACGATGTTGAAGCAGGCCACCGCCACCACCATCAGCATCACCACGTACATCACGGTGCGCACCATCTGGATGTCCTGATAGAGATAACCCTGACGGCTCATCCAGCTACTGATATAGACGTAGTGCGGGAATTTCTGGGCCGCCGCCACCGTGATGGACTGGGCCTTGAGCACGTCGTTCACCTTGAGGCTGAACCCCTCCACCGCGCTGCCCATGCCGGTGATGGCCTGGGCGTCCGCCAGGTGCATGAAGCCGAGCAGGCCGTCGAGCTGGCCGCCGATCTCGAGCAGCCCCACCACGGTGAGCGCCTCCCGTTTCGGGTTCTTGATGCCGGCGGCATCACCCGCCTGGGGCAGCAGCAGGGTGACGGTGTCCCCTGTCTTGACCCCCAGCTTGTCGGCGATGATCTTGCCGAGGATGACCCCGTGTTCACCCGCCTGCAGCTCGCGAAGGCCCCGACCCGTCATGAAGTTGCCCGCATCGGAGAGATTGGCTTCCAGCTCCGGCAGCACCGCACGCAGCTGGACCCCCTTGAGGGCGGAGCCGTGCTCCAGCAGGCCGTCCAGGCGAATGACGGGGGCAGCCGCCTCCACCCCAGGCTGAGCCAGCAGGTAGTCCCTGAGCCGCGGCCAGTCAGGCAGTGGCGCCTCCATGCCGATGAGCTCGCCGTGGGGGACCACGGAGAGCACCCGGTTCTTGAGCTCCCGCTCGAACCCGTTCATGGCGGAGAGGCCAAGAATGAGGGCCATCACCCCGAGGGCGATGCCGATGAGGGAGGAGGCCGAAATGAAGGCGATGAAGCCGTTGCGACGGCGGGAGCGGCTGTAACGCAGGCCCAGGAACAGGGGCAGCGGCTTGAACATCAGGCGACCTCCGCCATGATGCCGCTCACCAGGGTGACCCGGCGGTGGAGCTTGGCCGCCAGGCTCAAGTCATGGGTCACCACCACGAACGCGGTGCCAAGCTCGCGATTGAGCTCGCACAAGAGCTCATAGACGGCGGTGGCGCTGGCGTGATCCAGGTTGCCGGTGGGCTCATCCGCCAGCACCAGGCTGGGTTCGTTGACCAGGGCTCGGGCGATGGCCACCCGCTGGCGCTCGCCACCGGAGAGCTCGGACGGTCTGTGGTTGAGACGGTGGGAGAGCCCCACCCGCCCCAGCATCTTGCTCGCCTTCTCGGTGGCGCTGGCCACCGACTCACCGGCGATCAGCAGCGGCATGGCCGCATTTTCCAGTGCGCTGAATTCCGAGAGCAGGTGGTGGAACTGGTAAACGAAACCCAGCTCCTGGTTGCGAAACCTCGCCTGGGTGCGGCTGTCCCAGCCATGGATGTCCTGCCCCTTGAACAGCACGGCGCCGCTGGAGGGGTTGTCCAGCGCCCCCATCAGGTGCAGCAGGGTGGTCTTGCCGGAGCCCGAGCTCCCCACCACCGCCAGCATCTCCCCGGGGGCAACGTCCAGCTCGATCCCCTTGAGTACCTGGGTCTCCAGATTGCCCTCTTTGTAGACATGATTGAGGGCCTGGCAGCGCAGCAGCGGCTCGCAGGAGACGGATTGATTCATAACGGGGGCTCCACTTGCACCAGTAACAACAGAAGATGAATTATTCATAACGCAGCGCCTCCGCCGGTTTGACCCGGGCCGCGCGGGAGGCCGGGTAGAGGGTGGCACTGAAGCTGAGCAGCACGGCGCCCAGCAAAATGGTCATGACCTGGGCCGGCTCGACGATGACCGGTAGACCGCTGCCCCCCGCCGCCATATAGAGGTTGAGCCCAAGGGCATTGAGCAGAGGATTGAGGCCGAAGCAGAGCGCCAGCCCCGCCAGCCCCCCGAACAGGGCGCCGATGACGCCGCTCGACGCCCCCAGCACCATGAAGATCTTGACGATGCCGGATTCGCTCATGCCCATGGTACGCAGGATGGCCACCTCCCCTTCCTTGTCGGTGACCACCATCACCAGGGCGGAGAGGATGTTGAAGGTGGCGACCGCGATGATCAGCACCAGCATCAGCCCCATCATCCGTTTTTCCATGGCCACCGCCTGGAACAGCTCGCCGCGCTCGCGGCGCCAGTCCTGCCACTCCAGCCCGTCCGGCAACGCGGTCTTCACCACCTCGTCGGCGGCGAAGGGATCGTCCAGCCAGAGGCGGATGCCGCCCACCTTGTCTGCGGGCAGGCGCAGCATGCGCTGGGCATCCCCCAGGGCAATCAGGGCCACCTGGCTGTCCACGTCGGCGCCGACCCCGAAGATGCCGGAGACGGTGAAAAGACGCTGGGCCGGCACCCGGCCAAAGGGGGTGAAGCGGGTACCTTCGGTCAGGATGAGACGCACCTGGTCGCCGATGGAGACCTTGAGGCGGCTGGCCACCCCCTGCCCCAGCACGATGTGGTATTCACCGGCCTGCAGGCTGTCAAGGCGCCCACCCAGCATCTGGGCGTGCAGGATGTCATCCTTGGGCCAGCGGGCGGGATCAATCCCCTGCACGCTCACACCGGTGAGCTGACCCGGGCTTTGCAGCATGCCTTCGCTGTCGAGCATGGGGGCCGTGGCCACCACGTGGGGCAGGCGGGCCAGATCGGGCAGACCTTCGGGCTCGGCCTCGATGCGTCCAGCCTGATTGGTCACCACCACATGGGGGATCACTCCGAGGATGCGCCCCTTGAGCTGTCCTTCGAACCCGTTCATCACCGAGATCACCACCATCAGGGCGGCGACCCCGATGGCGATGCCAAAGGTGGAGAACAGGGAGATAAAGGAGACGAAGCGGTTACTGCGTCGCGAGCCTGCATAACGCAGGCCGATGGCCAGCGACAGTGGCTGAAAAAGTCCGGTCTTCAAGGATATCTACGTTGCCAACGAAATAAGATACCGGATAATAAAGGGAAACCGTCTATGACAACAAGGGATAGCCTCCATGCAGGAACAGTTCTTCAGCGTCACCCATGCCACGCCGGTCAATGTGATCCCCATGCCGGCCGACTTTCGTCTGCCGACGCTGGAGGCCCTGGAGGCCGAGTTGCCCGAGCCGTTTCGCATCGCCTCCGCCATCACCTCCATCGATCTGGTGAGCAGCCGGTTGCTGCGCAGCCAGAACGAGTCCATGCACGATCTGGTGGAGATCATCAATCAGCAGTCCCGCAAGATCGACATGATCATGGGCTATGTGCTGGCGGCCCAGGATCACCCCGAGCACCGCTTCCACACCCTGCGCTTTGGCGCCGGGCAGCTCACCTACCTGCACCCCCACCAGGGGCACGGGGAGGCCCCCGCCCTGCACCAGATCGTGCGGCTCAAGATCTTCCTGCGGGAAGAGGCCTCCGCCGTCTACTGCTACGGCGAGGTCGTGCAGCGGGACGCCGGAGAGCATGGCACCCACGTGGTGCTCGACTACGTGCGCATCCGCGAGGATGACCGGGAGCTGCTGGTGCGCGCCAGCCTGCATGTGCAGTCGAAACAGCTCAAGCTGCGTGCCCAGGAACGTCAGCGCTAACCCAGGTCCATGTCAAAAGAACGCCAACAGTAAAAGACTCCGATGATGCCAATGACCCTCCCCGCCTTGCCCGCCAAAGCGGGCCAGAAGACAACGTTCGGCCAGCTGGTCGGCAGCAGCCTGGCTCTGGTTGCCGCCCGCCTCACCCGGGAAGCCCGAAGACCCGTCCTGCTGGTCACCGCCGATACCCCGAGCGCCCTGCGCCTTGAACAGGAACTGGGGTTCCTGCTGGCGGATCAGGATTGCCCGGTGCTGCTGTTCCCGGACTGGGAGACCCTGCCCTACGACAGCTTCTCTCCCCACCAGGACATCATCTCCCAGCGCCTCGAGACTCTCTACCAGTTGCCGCAGATGCGCCACGGCGTGCTCATCGTGCCCATCTCCACCCTGATGCTGCGCACGGCGCCCCAGGCTTACCTCGACAAATACAGCCTGATGGTCACAAGCGGCCAGCGCCTCAACCTGCAGCAGCTGCGCGGGCGTCTGGCGGAGGCGGGCTACGTGGCGGTGGAACAGGTGCTGGAGCACGGCGAATTCGCCGCCCGCGGCTCCCTGCTGGATCTCTTCCCCATGGGGAGCAGCCGCCCCTATCGCATTGATTTTTTTGACGACGAGGTGGACTCCATCCGCCCGTTCGACCCCGAGACCCAGCGCTCCAGCGAGCCGGTGAAGTCGGTGAGCCTCCTGCCCGCACGGGAATTTCCCACCGACGAGGGGGCCATCGAGCTGTTTCGTGGCCAGTATCGCGAACAGTTCGAGATCTCCCGCGCCGAGGGCTCCGTCTATCAGGAGGTGAGCAAGGGGCGCTGGCCCGCCGGCATTGAATACTACCTGCCGCTCTTCTTCCAGCAGACCGCCAGCCTGTTTGATTACCTGCCCGAAAACACCCTGCTGCTCACCGTGGGGGAGATCTACCCCGCGGCCCAGCGCTTCTGGAACGACATCGGCCAGCGCTATGAAGACAGACGCTGGGACAACACCCGTCCCCTGCTGCCGCCCCAGCAGATCTATCTGCCGGTGGAGCAGCTCTTCGCCGCCCTCGGGGACTATGGCGCCGTGCGTCTGCAGGAGGCGACCGTTGACGGCGGAGCGGGTCAGCACGATCTGCCCCTCGCCCCCCTGCCGGATCTGCAGCTCGACCACAGCAAGGAGCAACCCCTGCTGGCCCTTGACGGCTTCCTGCAAGGCTTTGCCGGGCGCACCCTGTTTGCGGTGGAGTCCGAGGGGCGGCGCGAGGGGCTCGGGGATCTGCTCGCACGGATCAACCTGCAACCCCGGGAGTTTGCTTCCCTCGACGCCTTCCTGGTGAGCGATGCGCGCCACGGGCTGCTGGTCTGTCCCCTGGAGCGGGGCTTCCTGCTGCAAGAGCCCGGCCAGACGCCCCTTGCCCTCATCACCGAAGCCGAGCTGCTCGGCGGCAAGATCCGCAGCAAGCGCCAGCGGGACAAGAACAAGAACCTGAGCTCGGATGCGGTGATCCGAAACCTGGGCGAGCTGACCCAGGGCCAGCCGGTGGTGCACCTGGATCACGGGGTCGGTCGCTACCTGGGGCTCGAGACCATAGACGCAGGCGGCCTGCCCACCGAGTTTCTGACCCTGGAATACGCCGGCGGCGACAAGCTGTTCGTGCCGGTCACCAGTTTGCACCTGATCAGCCGCTACACCGGCTCCGACAACCCGCCCAGCCACAAGCTCGGCGGCGAGGCCTGGGTCAAGGCGCGGCGCAAGGCGGCGGAAAAGGTGCGGGACGTGGCGGCCGAGCTGCTGGATGTCTATGCCATGCGGGCAGCCCGTCACGGCTTTGCCTTCAAACACGACCGGGAGGCCTACCGCCAGTTTGCCGCGAGCTTCCCGTTCGAGGAGACCGAGGATCAGCTCAATGCCATCAACGCCGTGCTCGGCGACATGTGCCAGGCCAAGAGCATGGACCGCCTGGTGTGCGGCGACGTGGGCTTTGGCAAGACCGAAGTGGCGATGCGGGCGGCCTTTGTGGCCGTGCACGGCGGCAAGCAGGTGGCCGTGCTGGTGCCCACCACCCTCCTGGCCCAGCAGCACTACGACAACTTCCGCGACCGCTTCGCCAACTGGCCGGTGCGGGTGGAGGTGCTGAGCCGCTTCCGCTCCGCCAAGGAGCAGAGCGCCGTGATGAAGGAGATGGCCGAGGGCAAGGTGGACATCATCATCGGCACCCACAAGCTGCTCGGCGCCGAGCTCACCTTCAAGGATCTGGGCCTGCTCATCGTCGACGAGGAGCACCGCTTCGGGGTGCGCCAGAAGGAGAAGATCAAGGCGCTGCGCGCCGACGTGGATATCCTCACCCTCACCGCGACCCCCATTCCCCGCACCCTCAACATGGCCATGTCCGGCATGCGGGATCTCTCCATCATCGCCACCCCGCCCGCCAAGCGGCTCGCCATCAAGACCTTCGTGCGCCAGCACGAACCTGCGGTGGTGCGCGAGGCGGTACTGCGGGAATTGAAGCGTGGCGGCCAGGTCTACTACCTGCACAACGACGTGGAGAGCATCGAGAAGTGCGCCGCCGATCTTGCCGAGCTGGTGCCGGAGGCGCGCATCGGCATCGCCCACGGCCAGATGCGCGAGCGGGAGCTCGAGCGGGTGATGTCGGACTTCTACCACCAGCGCTTCAACCTGCTGGTGTGCACCACCATCATCGAAACCGGCATCGACGTGCCGAGCGCCAACACCATCATCATGGACCGGGCGGATCATCTCGGTCTGGCCCAGCTGCACCAGCTGCGGGGCCGGGTCGGTCGCTCCCACCACCAGGCCTATGCCTACCTGCTCACCCCCCATCCCAAGCTGATGACCAAGGATGCGGCCAAGCGGCTGGAGGCCATTGCGTCCCTCGAAGATCTCGGCGCCGGCTTTGCGCTCGCCACCCACGATCTGGAGATCCGGGGCGCGGGCGAGCTGCTCGGCGACGATCAGAGCGGCCAGATCGAATCGGTGGGCTTCACCCTCTATATGGAGATGCTGGAGCAAGCGGTGGAGGCGCTCAAACATGGCAAGGAACCGTCGCTCGAGCAGCTCATGAGCCAGCATACCGAGGTGGAGCTGCGTCTGCCCGCCTTGCTCCCTGACGACTACATCCCGGACGTCAACATGCGCCTCTCCATGTACAAGCGCATCGCCAGTGCCGCCGATGAGCAGGAGCTGCGGGAGCTCAAAGTGGAGCTCATCGATCGCTTCGGCCTCTTGCCGGAGCCGACCAAGACGCTGATGGAGCTGGCCGCCTTCCGCCAGCGCGCCACGGCGCTGGGTATTCGCCGGGTGGAGATGAGCGAGCGCGGCGGCTATCTGGACTTTACCCAGGAAACCCGCGTCAACCCGGCCTATCTGGTCAAGCTGCTCTCCGAGCAGCCGCGCATCTACAAGATGGACGGACCGACCCGGCTGCGCTTCCAGGTGCCGACCCAGGACAGGGCCATGCGCCTCAAACTGGTGGACGGCCTGCTGGCGGATCTCGCCCGCCATGCCACCCCCTGAGGGAAAGCATGACGTCAGCAGGGCGCGACCTGCCGCCTATAACAACGGGAGCCCCAGGGCTCCCGTTTCGTTGCTGGCAAGGGGCGGCATCTCGCCCCCGGCCCGCCTTCTTGCCTCTCGATGCCTCGGTTCGCCCTCCTGGCTACACCATTTTACCGCCTAATCCATCTATTAATGCGATGCATTGAGTCATAACCCATCTGAAAAACAGATGGATGTGGGGATGATTGTGGGAAACACACGGGCTCATCGCGCCTCGATAGCCCCGCAGATGGCCCGTGCCGTATTTATCCCGCCCACGTATCCAGACCAGGCATCCCGGCAAGGGGCCACCAGCCATTGCACCGCGACAACCGAAGCGTCGCGTCAGTCCGTCAGCCCGTCAGCCCGCCAGTCCGTCAGTCCGTCAGCCCGTCAGTCCGTCAGTCCGTCAGTCCGTCAGTCCGTCAGTCCGTCAGTCCGTCAGCATATCAACCTGGCTACACCCGCCTGCACGCCAATAAAAACGGGAGCCTTGACGGCTCCCGTGACGAAGGTACGCTGGCCCGGGCTTAGCCCTGGTTGGCCGGATCCTCGTGAGCGGAGAACTCCCGCATGAAGGCCTCGGCCCGCTCCACCATCCTGGTGGACCCGACGAAGTAGGGGGTGCGCTGGTGCAGGGCGGTAGGCTGGATGTCCATGATGCGGCCAAAGCCATCGGACGCCTTGCCACCGGCCTGCTCCACCAGGAAGGCCATGGGGTTGCACTCATAGAGCAGGCGCAGCTTGCCGTTCGGAGAGTTGGTGCCGGACGGGTAGATGTAGATGCCCCCCTTGAGCAGGTTGCGGTGGAAATCCGACACCAGGGAACCGATGTAGCGGGAGGTATAGGGCCTGTGAGTCGCCTCGTCACGCTCCTGGCAGTATTTCAGGTACTTCTTCACCCCGTCCGGGAACTTGATGTAGTTGCCCTCGTTGATGGAGTAGATCTTGCCCTCCTCCGGAATGCGGATGTTCTCGTGGGAGAGGCAGAAGCAGCCGATGGAGGGGTCATAGGTGAAGCCGTTGACCCCAAAGCCGGTGGTGTAGACCAGCATGGTGGAGGAGCCGTAGACCACGTAGCCCGCCGCGACCTGACGGTGACCCGGCTGCAGGAAGTCTTCCAGGGTGACGCCGGCGCCCGGTTTGCTGACCCGGCGGTAGATGGAGAAGATGGTCCCGACCGAGACGTTGACGTCGATGTTGGAGGAGCCGTCGAGGGGGTCTATCAGCACCACGTACTTGGAGTGACGAGAGAGCTCGGAATCGAAGGAGACGAAGTCCTCCTCCTCCTCAGAGGCCATGCCGCACACCTCGCCACGGGCCTCCAGCGCCGCCTTGAAGCGCTCGTTGGCATAGACGTCCAGCTTCTGCTGCACCTCGCCCTGCACGTTTTCGGCGCCGATGGAGCCGATGATGTCCGCCAGACCCGCCTTGTTGATCTCCCGGTTCACCACCTTGGCGGCCAGGCGGATGGAGCTGAGCAAGGAGGTCAGCTCGCCGGTCGCGGTCGGGTAGTCCGCCTGCTTTTTGACGATGAACTCGCCCATGGTGATCATGTTTCGCATTCTTGTTCCTTTAAGATCGTTTCCGTTGGCCGTTGAAAACGTTTGCAAGTGTCGGCAAAAAAAGTGCCGATCCCCGGCAGCGTTGTTTTGTAACCCAATGTAACGCCTGTTTTTTGTTTTTGCAGCGAATTAAGCCGTTCTTTAAATCGCCAGAAAACCGCGCCACCACGGGCTTTCGGCGTGAAACAAGGGTGCCATCCGGCATCTTTTGGGGGGTTAATTCGTGACAAGAATGCATCCGGGCCGACGCGGCTGCCCGCCTTGCTCCCCCTGGCGCCCGGCAATGTTGCGCCAGAGGCTCCCCTCTTGAGATCTGCCCCCCAATCCCGCACACTGGCTGCGCTTTGGAAGCAAAAAAACATAAGGATATTCAATGAAAAAGTCGCTTATCGCCGGGGCGGTTGCCGCTCTGCTCACCCTCCCCGTCCTCGCCGCCCAGGTGCCTGAAGGCACCCAGCTTCTGCCAGCCACCCAGCAAGTGTTCGTGCGCAACATCGGCACCGAGCCTGCCTCCATCGATCCCCAGATGGTGGAAGAGAGCGCGGGCAGCGACGTCGTCAACGATCTGTTCGAGGGGCTCTATACCCTGGATGGCAACGGCAAGCTGCAGGCGGCGGGCGCCCTTGGCTACGAGCTCGATGCCACGGGCACCGTCTACACCTTCAAGCTCAGACCCGATGCCAAATGGTCCAACGGCGAGCCGGTGACGGCGGCGGACTACGTCTATGGCTGGCAGCGGGCGGCTGACCCCAAGAACGCCTCCAACTACGCCTGGTTCATCGAGCTGACCGGCGTCGCCAATGCCAGCGACGTGGTGCAGGGCAAGCAGAGCCCGGATGCCCTGGGGATCAAGGCGCTCGATGACTACACCCTGCAGATCACCCTGAAAAACCCGGTCCCCTTCTTCCTCAAGACCCTCTCCCACTACACCACCTTCCCGGCGCCCAAGGCCACCATCGAGAAGTTCGGTCATGAGTGGGTCAAACCGGCCAACATCGTCTCCAACGGCGCCTTCGCCCTCAAGGAGTGGACCCCGAACGAGCGCCTCATCGCCGAGCGCAACCCCCACTACTGGGACAACGAGCACACCGTGCTGAACAAGGTGATCTATCTGGAGATCGTCTCCGATACCGCGGCCTACAACCGCTATCGTGCGAGCGAGCTGCACTACACCACCTATCCCCTGGAGCAGTATCAGCAGATCAAGCGCCAGAGCCCGGAGGAGCTGGTGAGCGCCCCCATGCTCGCCACCTACTACTACGTCTTCAACACCCAGCGCAAACCCTTTGACGACGTCAGGGTGCGCAAGGCACTGTCTCTTGCCATCGACCGGGACACCATCACGGAGAAGATCCTGGGACAGGGGCAGCTCTCCGCCTTCAGCCTGACCCCGCCGAGCGTGGACGGCTTCGAGCTCAAACGCCCCGCCAGCGAGCTGATGAGCAAGGAAGAGCGCATCAAGCAGGCCAAGGCGCTGCTTGGCGAGGCGGGTTACGGCCCGGACAAGCCGCTTGAGGTGGACATCCTCTACAACACCAACGAGGGGCACAAGAAGATAGCGCTCGCCATCTCCTCCATGTGGAAGCACAACCTGGGGGTCAAGGCGGAGCTCAACAACATGGAGTGGAAGACCATGGTGTCGGCCCTGAACGAGGGTGACTTCGGGGTGAGCCGCTACTCCTGGAACGGAGACTACAACGATGCCTCCACCTTCCTCGACATCATGACCTCCAGCAGCAGCGCCAACAGCGGCAAGTGGTTCAACAAGGAATACGACGCCCTCCTGGCCAAGGCCCATGACGCCAAGGACCCCGCCGAGCGCAACCGCCTCTATCAGCAGGCCGAGGTGCTGATCGACGAGGAGGCCCCCATCGCCCCTGTCTACTTCTACGTGAAATCACGGCTGCTCAAACCCAACGTCAAGGGCTACCCCTACCAGAACCCGCAAGACCTTGTCTATGCCAAGGATCTCTATCTGACGGCGCAGTGACGCTGGGCACCGAACCAAAAGACCGCCTCGAGGGCGGTCTTTTTCTCCTACTTTTCCTGACAGCCCGCCACTGCAAGCCGGGCGCCCCTTCGCACCGTCACGGGCCTGACCAGCAACTGCGCCAGCAGCACCCCCATCAGGGTCATGCCGCCACCGATGAGGTGATAGCTGGTGAGCCGCTCCCCGAGCCAGCTGATGGCAAGGGCTGCCGTCATGACCGGCAACAGGTTCATGAAGATGGCGGTGCGGCTCGCCCCGAGCAGGGCAATGCCCTGCATCCAGAGCCAGGGCGAAAGGGCCGAGGTCGGGATCCCCGCATAGAAGATGAGCCAGAGGGCGCTGCCATCGGGCCAGTGCCCGTCCACCAGCAGATAGAAGGGGGTGAGGAACAGGAGGCTGCACAGCACCTGACCGTAGAGCATGGACCAGTTGTCCAGCCCCAGATCCCAGCGCTTGAGCAGCACGCTGTAGAGCGCATAGGTGGCCGCCGAGAGCAGCATGTAAACGGAACCGATATGGATGCCCTGGGTCAGCAGCCGGGCCGGATCCCCCTGCCCCAACAAAATCGCCAGCCCCAGAATGGAGATGGCGCCTCCCAGCAGCGCCCCCCAGGTGGGCCGCTCGCGCAGCAACCAGATGCTGAGCAGCACTGTCATCAAGGGGGTCAGCCCCATCATCAGGCCAATCTCGGTAGCCCCCAGGGTCTGGGCCGCGTAATAGCCAAAGGTCTGGTTCAAGACCATGCCGAGCAGGGCCAGCACCGCCAGCTTCGAGAAACCGGCCCGCAGCTTGCGACGCTCGCGCCAGGCCCGGTGAGCCAGAAACGGGGTCAGCACCAGGGCCGCCACCATCCAGCGCGACCAGGCGAGCGCCGCAGGAGACAACACCCCGACCGCCAGCTTGCTGACGATGCCATTGCCGGCCCAGATAGCCATGCAGGAGAAGGGAAACAGGAAGGCAAGGGGCATTGCGATATCCAGAATAAAAAGGCGGGTATTGCGCGCGAGTATAGAGAGGCAATCAGGATAAGCAAGCCTGCCAACGCAGGAAGAAGCGCCATGACGCGAACGGTTGGCACCGCGCCCAGGCGCCATCAACAATCATGCCCGCACAGGGGCGGGCATGAGGGGGACCAGGGTCAGCCTGAGGCGCCTCAGGCGGCATCCATGTGGAGCCTTGAAATCAGTTCATTGACCTCGAGCACCGTCTGGCGATGGGGAATGTCGGCTTGCAATGGCATCATCAGCAAGCCCGACTGGAAATCGAAGCGCCCCCTGCCGTGGATGTAAATCCGCCCCTTGAAGAAGGTTTTGACATGTTTTGCCACCATCAGTGGCAGGTACTTCTTGAACACTCTCATCGTTTGCAACCTCTTGAAGTTGTATCCGTATGACAGCAGCTTATGCGAAATAATTCCGTTAAATTTATATAAAAAACCGGAAAATTCGACTCTCTCTTCCCCAAAAAACCAAACTGTAACTTATTATTAACTTTTACCGTATTGTATGCGGTCCTTCCAGCCAGAGCAAGACTCCTTTGCCATCTTGCCATTCGATGCAGGCCAGCCCGGACGTCGCGAACATGGGGGCCCCTGCCGCCGGGCAGAGACTCTGGACCAGATACCCCACCAGCGGCAGGTGGCTGACCATCAGGATGTTGTCATGCTCCGCCGCCAGCTCCGTGAGGTAGCTCGCCACGAAAGCCGGGTCCCCATAGGGGGTGATGTCGCCGCTCTCCTCGACCTTGAGGGCCTTGGGCAACTCGGGGGCGATGGCCTGCCAGGTCTGTCTGGCACGCAGGTAGTTGCTGTGGATCACCAGGTTCAGGGAGCCTGCCAATTGGGGAGCCAGCCAGCCAGCCATGTGGATGGACTCTTCGATGCCTTGCTCGGTCAGTGGACGCTGTTCATCAGTCTTTGCGTTCATGCCAGCCTGGCCATGACGCATGATGTAGATTTTCATTACAACCTCGCCCAGGGGGCCTGTTTAAATAGCGGGGGAATCTTACCCCGCCATGCCGGGGGAAACAATTGCGCCACCTCTCAGAAAAGGGTTTGCCTCGCAAGATAGCGGGGTCGATAATCATGTTTAAATTCAAATAAATTCACCGCGAGTCCCTCCCCAATGAGCCCATATGCCAGTCCCAATGACCATCGGCGGTATCACTATCTGGAGCTGGCAAACCGGCTCAGGGTCTTGCTGATCTGTGATCCCGAGACCGACAAATCCGCCGCCTCCCTGGCGGTGAATACCGGCCACTTCGACGATCCTGCGGATCGCCAGGGCATGGCCCATTTCCTCGAGCATATGCTGTTTCTCGGTACCCGCACCTACCCCAAACCCGGTGAATACCAGCAATTCATGAGCCGTCACGGGGGCAGCAACAACGCCTGGACCGGTACCGAGTTCACCAACTTCTTCTTCGACATCGACAACGGCTTCTTCGAGGCGGGGCTCGACCGGTTCTCCCAGTTCTTCATCTGCCCCACCTTTGCACCGGAGTGGGTCGACAAGGAGCGCAACGCGGTGGACTCCGAGTACCGCCTCAAGCTGCAGGACGACGTGCGCCGCAGCTACCAGGTGCACAAGGAGACGGTCAATCCGGACCACCCCTTCTCCAAATTCTCGGTGGGCAACCTCGACACCTTGGCAGATCTCCCCGGCCGGGATCTGCGCTCGGACCTCATTGCGTTCTACGAAACCCACTACAGTGCGGATCGCATGGCGCTGGTCATGCTTTCACCGGCACCCATCGAGACCCAGCTGGCCTGGTGTGATCGCTTCTTTGGTGCCATTCCGGATCGCCATCTCGGCCCTCCGGTACTGAGCCATCCTCTCTATCGGCTCGATGATCTCGGCATTCGCATCCAGCTGACCCCGGTCAAGGAGACCCGCAAGCTGGCGCTGACCTTCCCGCTGCCGTGCGTGGATGAGTATTACGACAAAAAACCCCTCACCTTCCTGAGCCACCTCATCGGCTATGAGGGGGAAGGCAGCCTGCTCTCTCTGCTCAAGGGGCGGGGCTGGGTCAATCAGCTCGCCGCCGGCGGCGGCATCAGCGGCGCCAACTTCAAGGACTTTGGCGTGAGCTTTGGCCTCACCCCCCTTGGGCTTGAGCATGTGGACGAGATCATCGCCGCTCTGTTTGGCTATCTGAAGCTCATCGAGCGGGGCGGGGTGCAGGCCTGGCGCTATGAGGAGAAGCGCAGCGTGCTGGAATCCGCCTTCCGCTTCCAGGAGCGGGGCCGGGCCCTCGACACCGTCTCCGGCCTCGTGCTCAACCTGTTCAGCTACGGGCCGGACGATCTGCTCTACGGCGACTACATGATGCGCGAGTTCGATGAGCCGCTGATCCGGCGCTTCCTCGCCAAGCTGACCCCCCACAACCTGCGGGTGACCATCCAGGCCCCGGAAGTGAGTACGGATCGCCTCGCCCGCTGGTACCAGACACCCTACAGCGTCCAGAGCATCAGCGAGGCCGAGAAGATCCGCTGGCAGCAGAGTGAACCGGATCCCGCCCTGCACCTGCCGGCGCCCAACCCCTTCATCAGCACCCGCCTCCACGCCCGTCTGCCGGCGCTGCCCGCCGACATGCCGTCCTGCCTCATCGACAGGCCCGGTTTCCGGCTCTGGCACCTGCACGAGCATCAGTTCAGCGTGCCCAAGGGCAGCCTTTACATCTCCGTCGACAGCGAACATGCGGTCAAGAGCCCGCGTCACATCGCCATGGCGCGTCTGGCCGTGGAACTGCTCACGGATCACCTCAACGCCCTCACCTACCCGGCGGAGCTCGCGGGCCTTGGCTACCAGATTTATGCCCATCAGGGGGGCTTTACCATCAACCTCAGCGGCTTTGCCGACAAGCAACCGCTGCTGCTCGACATGATCCTCGGCAACCGCACCCTGGGGTATCCGGATCCGGCACGCTTTAGCGAGATCAAGGAGCAGCTTATCCGCAACTGGGAGAACCAGGACAAGACCCGCCCCATCTCCCAGTTGTTCAACCAGCTCACCAGTTTGCTGCAACCCAACAACCCGCCCTTCGAGCAGCTGTTGCGCCACCTGCGCACCGTCGAACTCGGGGAGATGCCCGGCTTCGTCTCCGAGCTCTTTGCCAGGGTGCATCTGGAGGCCCTGGTACACGGAGACTGGACGGCCGCCGAGGCCCTCGAACTCGCGGCCCTGTTGGAGCGCCACCTCGGTGCCAACAGCCAGCCCAGCGCCGAGACCCGCCGCCCCCTCATCTCCATCCAGGACAGAGGCACCCTCATTCGCGAACAGGGGTGCGATCACGAGGACTCGGCGCTGCTGGTCTACTACCAGTCGCGTACCACCCGGGCGCGGGACCTCGCCTGCTTCACCCTGGCCAACCACATCATGTCATCCACCTTCTTCCACGAGCTGCGCACCCGCCAGCAGCTCGGTTACGTGGTGGGAGCTGGCAACCTGCCCCTCAACCGCCATCCCGGTCTCATCTTCTATATCCAGTCGCCGGTAGCGGGGCCGCAGATCCTGCTGGATGCGGTGGAGGAGTTCATCGATCTCTTCCCGCTGGCCATGTTGGAGTTCACCGAGCAGCAGTGGCAGGAGAGCAAGGCGGGGTTGCAGGCCCAGCTCAGCGAGCGGGATGCCAACCTGCGCAGCCGCGGCCAGCGGCTCTGGGTCAGCATCGGCAACAAGGATCTGGGTTTTGATCAGCGCGAACGGATACGCGAGGAGGTGGGCAGGCTCAGCCGTGCCGATCTGGTGCGCTTCATCACCCAGCTGAGATCCCGTACCTCAGATCGCCTCATCCTCTGCAGCTATGGCCTGGGCCACGAGCACGACGAGCGGATCACCGGCCAGTTTGTCGACGATCCCAGGGCGTTTCGGCTCAACGCCGCCACCTTCGAAGGCTGACCTCCCCTGTTGGCCACGCGCAGGCAATAAAAAGCCGACCCCGTGGGGTCGGCTGGAAAAACCATAATCAATTGCGACCAGAGCCGCCAAAAGTGAACATGAGCGTGAAAATCAGACACTGGGTTGATGTTCGACCGGCGTTCAAACCAGAGCTCATCGGTCGGCACCAGCAGTGATTGAGAAACAGCCTCATCTTAGGCATTTCCCTGATTTTCCACGTTGATCTATGTCAAAGGAGGTAAAACAAGCGCCACTTCCCTCCTTGGCATCGGCCTCGCGCCCTCTCAACCCCGGCGGATCAGCCGGTAAGCCACCTCGTCGAAATAGGAGAGCTGCCCCGAGAGCACCCTGGGGTGATCCAGCTCCGCCCCCCGGCCCAGTACCTCGACACCAAAGTCGCGCTCAAACAGGGTGCGCACCTCCATCTCCCCCACCGAGAACGGCGGCTGTTGCTGCTGCTCGGGCTGATATTCGAGGGTCACCAGCAACACCTGCCCCCCCGCCTCCACCAGGCGGCTCATCAGGGCGGCATACTGGCGGCGCATGGCGCCCGGCAAGGCGATGAGGGCCGCCCTGTCATAGACCAGGCGATAACGCTGCCCGAGCTCCGGGGCGGCGAAGAAGTCCCCCTGATAGATGCGCAGATCGGCGTGCCGGTGGCACTGATAGGGACCCACCTCGCTTCTCTCTGCACTCAGGTTGTTCTCGTCAAAAAACTGGGTAATGGCGAGCTCGGAGAGCTCGAAGCCATCCACCGGATGCCCCTGCTCACGCAGCCAGAGCATGTCCCGGGACTTGCCGCAAAGGGGCACCAGCACGGGGTCGCTCCCTTGCTGGGCCGACCACCAGGATTGCAGCCAGCGGTTGAAATCTGCCTGATGAAAGCCAATCCGGTTCTCTTTCCACTTCTGGTGCCAAAATGCCGCTTCCATCATCTTCCTCTCGTCATCTGCAATAGTGCATCACTATCACAACTTCACCGAAGTGGCGCAAGCCCCATGATCCCGCCCCAGTGCACGAGAAGGCCCACGATGGGCAGGCCTCAGGCCACGACCCCAGGCAGGCTTGTCGCCATCGCAGCCAGCCAGGTCAGGATCTGCGCGAAGGTGGGTCGCCGGGAAGGCACCTCAAAGCCGCACTCCCCGGCCAGTCGATGAAGGGGGTCGAGGTCGGCGTCCCCCCCATCACAGCGCGCCAGCAGCTCGGCCAGCAGGCAGCCAAAGGCCCGCACTTCCAGGCGCTCCAGCCGCCCGGCCAGCACCTCATCGGCGCGGTCGTAACAGGAGGCGGCACCAAAGTCACCGAGCAGCACCCGGCCCGGCACCTCCTGCGGCGAGTGAGGCATCGCGGGCTGCAAGGAGTACAGCAGGTTGTGTGCGTAGAGATCGCCGTGGAGGATGCCCCGCTCGTGCAGGTGCCGGGCGGCCGCAGCCACCCCCTGCACCATGGCCATCACCTGGGCCGGGGTGAAGTTCAGATCCTCCCCATAGACATCCCGGGTACAGGAGTCCAGGCTCGGGGGCCCCGCCAGGGTGGCGAAGGCGGGGTCTATCAGGGGCATCACCAGTGCCGGAATGCCAGAGGGATGATCGCTCACCCTCCCCATCACACCGACCAGGTTTGGATGACGACCGGCGGCCAGGGACGCCCCCATCTCGCTCAGGGGCAAGCCGTCGCTGGTGACGGCCCCCTTGAAGAGCTTGACCGCCACCGCCCCGGGCCCTTCGGCACCCGCCCACTCGGCGCGATAGATGACGCCGGATGCCCCCTCCCCGAGCACATCCCCCAGTGAGAGCGCCTGCCAGGGGATCTCGGCAGTGAACTCCGATGTGCCGTTCAAACACGCCTGCTCATCACAGAAAGGGTTGCCCGCAAAGGCCAGCCAGGACAGACGCGGCATCGAGGGCAGCCAACTCGGCAGCGCTGGCAGGCGGTTGGCGGCGATGCGCAAAAGCTCCAAACGGTGGCAACCGGCAAGCGTCTCGGGAAGCTCATGTAGCCGGTTGCCCGAGAGCATCAGCTTTTGCAGATCAATGCAGCGCCCCAATTCTCCGGGCAGTGTCTCTATCTCGTTGTCGGTCAGGATCAACCAGCGCAATCTGGCGGGCAGGGAGGCGGCCGGGACGGTCGCGATGCGGTTGGCCTTGAAGCCCACCATGGTGAGCGCAGGGCAACGCCCCAGCACCTCTGGCAGTTCGGTGAAGTTGTTCTCGGAGCAGAAGAGGATGCGCAGCTTCTTGCATTCGGCCAGCTCGTCAGGCAACTCGCTCAGCTGGTTGCCGGTGAGATCCAGCACCTCCAGGGTCTCCTTGAGGCTCAGGATCTCGGGGGGGAACACCGCGAGATTTTCAGCAAGTTTGAGGTGGCGGGCGCCGCAGAGTTCGCCTGCGCGAAGCTGTTCCAGGGTATGCATGGGATCGTCTCTATCAACATTCGGGCTTGCGGTGGCTCACTGCGGGACACTCCCCCCAGACCACAAAGGAGGGGCATTATAAGGAATGACGGCCAAAGATGGCCGATTTTCTTGCAAAGCCTTCTCTTGCAAAGGCCCCCCATCGCCACACTCCCGCTCCCCGTTGCCATGAACCATCCCGGTCGCGCGCTTGGGTGGTTGATCATTTGATTGGCGCCATATAGTATGGCGCCATACAAAATCATTCGAGACTCACCATCATGATCACGCTGGAACAAAAACACCTCGCCCTGCTCGAGGATGCAGAGCGCCGCGGACACGCGGACACCCAAAACATACGCGTCTGCTTTGAGGTGTTGACCCTCGCCGCTGCCATCGATCAGGCGTGCGCGGCGCGCCTGGCTCCCCACCGCCTCTCCGAAGGCAAGTTCGTGCTGCTGTTTTTGCTGCGCGACCTGCCACAAGGGCTGGCTCCCCACGAGCTTGCCGACAAGGCGGGGGTCACACGGGCCACCATCACCGGCCTGCTCGACGGTCTGCAACGGGACGGCCTGTTGGCTCGCCACAGCGACAGCCAGGACAGGCGAAAGATCTCGGTGCGCCTGACAGAGCAGGGCCAGGCCCTGGCGCAACACCTGCTCGATGAGCACAGCCAGTGGATAGGCTCCCTGTTTGCCGGGTTCGATCAGGCAGAGCGAGAGACCCTGAGTACCCTGCTCAAGCGGGCCTGGCTCAACGTCATCTCATCCCGGGCAGGCTGCACTGAGGCCGCCACAGAGGAGCACCCATGACACGCAGCCGCATCACGGATATCGCCCCCTCCCGCCTCGCCCAGCTCAACCGGGGAGAGGCTGAGGCAAGCAACCTGACCGAATGCCTAGCGGTGGATTTTGCCGCCCTGATGCAGTGCACCCGGCCTTCGCTCGGGCCCCAGGCGCTGGCGTCGATGCACGCCGCATCCGGGGAGGGCATTACCCGGCGCATGGCACTGGCCGCCAGGCTGCTCCTGACCGAGAGCGGCACGAGGGATCTTGCGGCGCTCAGCCGTCATCCCTCCGATACCGTGCGGGGCTGGGCCTGTTTCATGGTGGGCGCGAGCGAGGGGCTGTCGCTCAGCGACCGCCTGGTCCTCATTCGCCCCCTCGCCGATGACCCGCACTTTGGGGTGCGCGAGTGGGCCTGGCTCGCAATGCGCTCGACCATTGCTGCGCAACTGGAGGCGGCCATTGCCGCCCTGGTGCCCTGGACGGCGGAGCCGTCCGAGCGGCTGCGACGCTTTGCAAGCGAAGCGACCCGGCCCCGCGGCGTCTGGTGTACCCATCTTGCGTCCCTGCGACAAGCGCCGGAGCAGGCCCTGATGCTGCTTGAGCCCCTCAAGGCCGATCCCGCCCTCTATGTGCAGGACTCCGTTGCCAACTGGCTGAACGATGCGAGCAAAGACAGGCCACAGTGGGTCACTGACCTCTGCGCGCGCTGGTCTCGCGAAAGCCCCAGCCCCGCGACAACCCGGATTTGTCAACGCGCCTTGCGCACCTTGCGCAAGGGCCAACTCCCGAAGGAACCCCTATGACCCACTATCTGGCAGAGCTCTACACCCCCACTCCCGCCTGGCTGGCACTGAGCCAGACGGCTCGTCAGCAGTTCTTCGAGGCCATTGGCACAGGCATGGCCAACCTCGCCGCCCTCGGGGTGGAGCCCATCGCCCTGGGCGAGACCGATGCTGCCACCCTCCATGGTACGCCCCACCCCTTCTTCGCCATCTGGCGCGGGCCGGATGCCGCAGCCATCGAGGCCCTCGTCCAGGGAATAGCCGCATCGGGCTGGCACGACTACTTCGAGACGGTCAACGCCACCGGCGCCGGGGTCTCTCTGAGCGAGCACCTTGCACAGTTGGCCGCCCTGCCCTGCGCCGCCACATCCAGCCCCGCCCTGGCCTGATAACCCCTAAAAGAGCGTTATCCCACCAGGCCTTGCGTCAGTGCCGCCGACACCGGTGGCACTGTTTTCCATGCCCTGCCCCTGCAAACCCAGATCACCACCACCTGGGAAAGCGGCGTCACAGCCCCGCTCCCTTCCCACTTCCTTCCCACTCCCTTCAAAAAACGCTGATATCTCCTGATGCCGTGATGAGCCATCGCGATGGCACAAGTGAGCAAGATCCGGGTCGTCGTGACAAAGGTTCGCCGCCATAGTGCTTTCAAACCAACAGTGCTTGTACAGATCTAGTTATCACCTGACACCGGCCTCAAACCGGTGTCTTGTTTACGCTACTTTAGTGCGCACTTCCTTCGGTATCAATTTCAGACCCTTTTTGAACATGCTGTAGGGAGTCTGTCCTTCCATCATCCTGCCTTGATGTGGCCGCTGGGTGTTGTAGTGATCCAGATAGCTGTCCAGGTCTGTCTGCATCTGCTCTACCGACTCATACCAGGTTGTCCTCCCCTTGATACGGAAGTGTTCATCCAGCAGGGTGCGATGTAGCCGCTCGATAAAGCCGTTGCTCTGCGGCCTGCGTACCTTGGTGGTCCGGTGCTCAATCCCCTCC
>NZ_JAPCIZ010000051.1:0-30984 GCF_027707725.1 Aeromonas sp. QDB25
AACAAGATCAAAGTGATAAAGCGCATGGCATATGGATTTAGGGACTCAGAATACTTTTTTCTGAAAATCAAGGCGGCCTTCCCCGGAAAGCCGCGATGAACCTTTTTTTATGGCCGAACGGTGTCCGGCAAAGCCTGGGCCGATCAGCCCAGGGCCACCACCACGCAGTTTCGGCCCTGGCTCTTGGCATCATAGAGCGCCTTGTCCGCCTCCTTGAGCACGGCGGCGATGCTGGTGGCATCCGCCCCCCAGTGGGCGACGCCGAGGGAGATGGTGATGTGGCCTGCTACCTCCATGTCGTGGCTCGCCACCCGGGTACGCAGGCGCTCGGCGATCTTCTGCGCCTGTGCAAGGGAGACCCCGGGCAGCAGCAGCAGGAACTCTTCGCCGCCGCTTCGACACAAGGCGGCATCGGAACGCAGATCCTGCTGCATCAGGGTGGCGAGGGAGACGATGACGGCATCCCCCACGTCGTGACCGAAGCGGTCGTTGATGGCCTTGAAGTGATCGATGTCCAGGGCAATCACCGTCAGGGGCTGACGTTCGGCCTCGTACTCGTCCAGCATCTGCTGCATGGCCCGGCGGTTGAACAGGCCCGTCATGGGGTCGGTGTGGCTGTCGGTGTGCAGCTTGTCGATCTTGGTGTTGAGCAGCCCCAGCCCCTTGAGGATGGCCTGCTTCAACTGGGCCGCTTCGAAATACCAGGCGCGGATCCCCGAGATGCTGGTGGCGGCCCCCTGCTGATCCATGAGTCCGGCCCGGTTGGCCAGTTGTCGCAGGGGTCTGGCGATGATGGTGGCCGAGAGCCAGATGACGAAGAGAATGAAGAGGGTGACCGGGATCATCCCCTTGAGAATGTCGCTCATCTGTTGATCGAGTCTCGCTAGAGTGGCCCTGCTGGGGCGCTGGGCCACTATCCCCCAGCCTGCGTCCGCCACCGGAGCGAAGCCCGAGAGCATCTCGTTTCCATCGGTGTTGTACATGGTTTGTGCTCCCCCGTTGCCCTGTAACACCTCGTCTACTATCCGGTTGGACGCCACTTTATGGCCAATAAGTTCAGGATCCGGGTGGTAGATGAGGGTGCGCTGGCGGTCCACCACATAAAGATAAGAACCATCCTGGTAGTAGTGCTGCCCCAGCAGGCTGGAGAGCACGCTGGCGGACCCCAGATAGATGGTGCCGGCGACATAGCCGAGGTAGCGCTTGTCTGCCGAGAAGATGGGGTGGGAGAGGCTGATGAGGTAGTTGCCGGAGAGGGAGACAAAAGGATCCGAGATGATCGGCTTCTGCTTCTTCAGGGTGTTTCTCGCATGGGCCGAGGTCAGTTTGGCCCCTTTCACATTCAGAGTCTCGGGGGAGACAGCAACAATGGTTGCCTCGGTGTTGACCACGACCACTGAGTTGAAGGTATTGGTACGTCTACGCAGTTGGGTTACCTCCTCCTCGAGCCCTGCGATGTCATCGGTCTGCAGCAGGGGGGCAAGTTGGCTAGCGCTGTAAGCCAGTTGTTCCTGGGCTGAGTGCAGCATGGTCTCGGCGGAGGCGGCGAGCTTGGCGGCATAGACCCGGTTCGCCTCTAGCGTGTTGTCGATGAGCAGTTGCCGTTGTGCCTGATAGATGGCGTAAAAGCTGTTGCCAAAGGTAGCCAGCACACCTATGACGGCCAGCGCAAGGATGAGGCGATGCAGATCAAACCTCAGCAGCCAGTGAGAGTGCATGAACGAAACGGATCCTTGTCATGGTGTCGGGTTAGGAGGGCATTTTAAGGGGGGCGGACTGCCTAATGCCATCGTTAATGTGATTTTCGAATGATTCCCTTTCATGGGGTGTCCCAGGTGGGAGCCCCGTCCCCTGTCGTCATGAGGCCGGTGAGGGCGGGATCCGCCAGCTCCGCCACCGTCTGCCAGAAGGGGGCGACGAGGGGATTGTCGTTGCCCGGCGGGCGAATGAGCCCGATGATCCAGCTCGCGTCGGCCTCCCCGAGGGGCAGGGTCAGCACATCGGGATGCTCAATGGTGGTGGAGGAGGGGACCAGGGTCCAGGCGATGCCGGCCGCCGCGGTGGCGATGCCGGCGGCGAAGTCGTTGACGTACTGGATGTCCTGAAAGCGCAGGCCGCTCTGGGCGAGGTAATGGATGAACTGATCGTAAAAAGAGGGGGCCTTGTCCCGGCGCAGGATGGCGAGCGGCTTCTCCTGCAGATCGGCGAGCCCTGCCACCCCCTGATAGCCTGCGGGCAGCACGGCGACGAAATGGGCGCGCACCACGGGCAGCACCGGCCAGCCCTTGGGGGCGGGCAGGCGGCAGAAGCCGAGATCCAGCCGCCCCTCCGCCAGCGCCAGCAACTGGTGATGGGTGGAGAGATCGTTGAGCTCGATGGCGACCCCGGGGCGGCTGTCCCGAAAGCGGGCGATGGCGGCGGGCACCAGCAGCTTGGTGGCGACCCCGAAGCCGATGCGCAGGGTACCCGCGTGGCCCGCCAGCACGTCGCGGGCGCTGCGGGCGAGCTGCTCGCTCTGGGCCACCAGGGTGCAGGCGTCGGCGTAGAGGGCGCGCCCGAGCACCGTCAGCCGGGTGCTGCCGGCGTTGCGCTCGAACAGCTCGCCGCCAAGGTCCGCCTCCAGCCGGCGGATCTGCTTGCTCAGGGCAGACTGGGTGACGTGCTGGCGCGCCGCCGCCTGACCAAAGTGCAATACCTCCCCCAGGGTGACGAAGGCTTTCAGGTCTCTCAACTCCATGGTGCCTCGCTTGATTCCAGATAGGAATGATAGGTGGCCATATTTGTCATTGGACGGAATTCTAGAAGTGTTGGATGCTGGTGCCAACTCATTTCGGGCCCCTGTATGGGGTCGACGTATCACGGGATGGCCCCCGCCATCCGCGCAGAAGGAGCAACACCAGATGCATCATCACAAGTTCAACGACTTCCCGAACGGTTTCCTCTGGGGCGCCGCCTCCGCCGCCTATCAGGTGGAAGGGGCCTGGAACGAGGAGGGCAAGGGCCCCTCGGTATGGGACAGCTTCACCAAGCTGCCGGGCAAGACCTTTGAAGGGAGCAACGGAGACGTGGCGGTGGATCACTACCACAGGGTGGAAGAGGACGTGGCGCTGATGGCCGAGATGGGGCTCAAGGCCTATCGCTTCTCGGTGAGCTGGCCGCGCATCTACCCGACGGGGCGTGGCGAGGTGAACGAGGCGGGGCTCGCCTTCTATGACAGGCTCATCGACGCCCTGCTGGCCCATGGCATCGAGCCGGTGCTGACCCTCTATCACTGGGATCTCCCCCAGGCCCTGCAGGATGAGTACGGCGGCTGGGAAGACAGGCGCATCATCGACGACTTCGAGCGCTATTGCGTGACCCTCTATCAGCGCTTCGCCGGCAAGGTGAAGTACTGGGTGTCGCTCAACGAGCAGAACTACAACCTGACCAACGCCTACCAGCTGGGCACCCATCCTCCCGCCGTGCAGGACAGGAAGCGTTTCTTCGCCGCCAACCACATCGCGTTTCTCGCCAACGCCCGTGTCATCAAGGCGTTTCGCCAGCACGTGCCAAACGGCCTGATTGGGCCGAGCTTTGCGTACTCCCCCGCCTATCCGGCCTCCTGCGCCCCGAGCGACATGCTGGCGTTCGAGAATGCCGAGGAGTTCACCAACCTCTGGTGGCTGGATGCCTACTGCTTCGGCCGTTACCCCCAGGCGGCGCTCGCCTATCTGCGGGAGACCGGCGAGGCGCCGGAGATCCTGCCGGGCGATCTCGAGCTCTTGCGCGAAGGCACCCCCGACTACATCGGGGTCAACTACTACTACACCCTGACCTTCACCGACAACCCCCTCGGCGGCCAGACGATGCAGCGCATCAACACCACGGGCAAGAAGGGCACTACGCCCTCCAGCGGTATTCCCGGCCTTTACAAGACGGCCCCCAATCCGCACCTTGAGACCAGCAACTGGGACTGGGCCATCGATCCCACCGGGATGCGCATCGCCCTGCGTCGGCTCTCTTCCCGCTACGCCCTGCCGCTGATGATCACCGAGAACGGCCTGGGGGAGTTCGACAAGCTGGAAGCCGGGGACAAGGTGAACGACGACTACCGTATCGCCTATCTGCACAGCCACCTCAAGGCGTGCCAGGAGGCGATGCAGGACGGGGTCGAGCTCCTGGGCTACTGCGCCTGGTCCTTCACCGACATCCTGAGCTGGCTCAACGGCTACCAGAAGCGCTACGGCTTTGTCTACGTGGACAGGGACGAGCAGGGAGGGTCTCTTCGTCGCATCAAGAAAGAGAGCTTCCACTGGTACAGCCAGGTCATTGCAAGCGGTGGCAAGACCCTGTAACGGGCCCGGTGCGCCGCACCTCGTCTGCCCAATGCCGGAAGGCCCCCTCGTCGGAGGGGGCCTTCCTTGTTTGTGCAGCAGGCAACCATGACCGCCTAGATAAACATGCCGCCCGAGGCTTCGATGCGCTGGGCGGTGATCCAGCGGCAGTCATCGGAGAGCAGGGCGGCGATGGCGCCACCGATGTCGTCGGGCTGACCCACCCGGCCAAGGGCGGTCTGGCTCGCGAGAAAGTCGTTGACTCCCTTGTTGTCGCGCACCACGCCGCCGCCAAAATCGGTCTCGATGGCGCCGGGGGCCAGCACGTTGACCGCGATGCCCCTGGGGCCCAGCTCCTTGGCCAGATACTGGGTGAGCACCTCGACGCCCCCCTTCATGGCGGCGTAGGCGGCATAACCCGGCATGGCGAAGCGGGTGAGGCCGGTGGAGAGGTTGAGGATGCGACCGCCGTCTGCCAGGAGGGGCAGGAGCGCCTGGGTCAGGAAGAAGGTCCCCTTGAGGTGGATGTTGAGCAGGGTGTCGAACTGCTGCTCCGTGGTCTGCTCGAAGCTGGCATGAATGCCGATCCCGGCGTTGTTGACCAGGAAGTTGAAATGGGTGCGCTGCCACTCCCGGGCGAGCAGTTGCGTCACCTCCTCTGCAAAAGCCGCGAAGGTGGCGCTCTCGCCCACGTCCAGAGCCAGGGCATGGGCCCGAACGCCGAGGGCGCGGGCCTGGGTCACTACAGCCTCCGCCTCTGCGGCCTGGCTGCGATAGGTGATGATAAGGTCGACGCCTTTGGCGGCGAGGGCCAGGGCCCCGTGCTTGCCAAGGCCGCGGCTGGCTCCGGTGATGAGGGCGATGGGTCTGGTCATGGTATGACTCCTGTCAGGGTGGCGGACACAGGCTCGATACGAGCCGACCGGATCACTGTATTGTTCCTTTTAAACTGGATAAATAGCGTGATAATAGAATCACTGTTCCGTTTATCGAGACAATCAGACCATGGATCAACTGGATGCGATGAGAGCCTTCGTGCGGGTTGCCGAGCTGGAGAGTTTTACCCGCTGCGCCGAGCAGACGGGCATCCCCAAGGCGACCCTCTCTGCCGCCATCCGCCGGCTGGAGGAGCGCATGGGGACCCGGCTCCTGCTGCGTACCACGCGGCGGGTGCAGCTCACCACGGACGGCCAGCTCTGCTATGCCAGATGTCGGGAGCTTTTGGCGGACATGGAGGAGTTTGACGGCCTGTTTCGCCAGGGGGGGCAGATCTCGGGACAACTGCGGGTCGACATGCCAAGCCGGATGGCCCGCCATCTGGTGATCCCGGCCCTGCCAGATTTTTTGGCGCAGCATCCCGCCCTGCAACTGATGCTGAGCAGCACGGACAGGCGGGTGGATCTGGTGCGCGAGGGGTTTGACTGCGTGGTGCGGGTCGGGGCGCTTGAGCCCTCCAGCCTGGTGGCCAGGCCCCTTGGTCACTATCGCCAGATCAACTGTGCCAGCGCTGGCTACCTGGCTCGCCACGGGGTGCCCCGTACCCTTGGGGATCTGGCGGGCCACCGGCTGGTGCACTATGGTCCCGGGTTTGGTGCCGGGCAGGGGCGCAGCGAACCCGGCTTTGAATACCTGGCGGAAGATGGCCGCCGCGCCCTGCTGCCCATGGCGGGGGCCCTCATGGTCAATGACAGCGAGACCTACCTGGCGGCGGCGCTGGCGGGGCTTGGCATCATCCAGATGCCGCGGGTGGGGGTCGAATCCCTGCTCGCGGGGGGCGAGCTGGTGAGCATCCTGCCCCAGTGGCAGCCGCCACCGCTCCCCATCCACGCCCTCTATGCCCATCGCCGCCAACTGGCCCCCAGGGTCCAGCTCTTCATCCACTGGCTGGCGGGGTTGCTCGCCGCCCATCTCGGGGGCGCCTCAGAGGCGGCTGCGCCTTGAGCGAAACTCGCGGGGCGAGAGGGCAAACGCCTCGCGAAAGAAGCGGGTAAAGCTGCTCTGGCGGGCAAAACCCAGGCGCTCCCCCACTGTCTGCAGGGGGAGGGCGGGATCCTGCAACAGGCGGCAGGCCTCCTCCCGGCGTACCCGCTCCAGCAGGCCCGAGAAGTGGCACCCTTCCTCCCGCAGATGGCGGTTGAGGGTCCAGCGGGTCAGCCCGAGGCTGTCGCAGACCACAGCGAGAGGCGCTCGCTCGTCCAGGCCTTCCTGCCAGAGCGTTTGACGGATGAGATCGAGCACGCGATCCCGGTAGCGGGTGCGCGGGCGCAGCAGGGCCATCTGCCGGTTTATCTCCCCCAGCAGCAGGGGCTGCAGGGGGAGGTTGCAGCCCCCATGGGCGAGATCGAGCAGGGCCGAGGGGAAGCGCAGCTCGAACCCCTGGCCCCGCAGCAGGCGGGCGCCCAGCCAGGTCGCCAGGTCGCGCCAGAGCGCAGGCCTGACGAGGGCGGGCAGCACCAGTTGGCCCTGCCCCGGGTGATAGAACTGGAGCAGGGCATAGAGATTGCCCAGATTCGCCAGGCTGCTCATGGCGATGACGTCCGGGTGATCGGATTCCGAGTGGTAACTCAGCCTCGCCTGACCATCTTCCTCCCGCAGCACTATCCGGTCGCTCTCGCCGATGAGGGGGCGAAAGGAGAGGAAGAAGTGCAGCGCCTGGCGCAGGGTGGCGGCGTTGCAGCACAGGCTTGCGAGCGGCAGAAAGTCGGCGAACAGGCCGGTGAGCGTGGGGGGCGCCCCCCAGTGGTCACAGTTCATATGGGGGGCGGCCCGGGCTAGCAGCCGGAAGTGGCGCTGGGCGTCGATCCGCCCCTGGGGGAGCAGCAGCTCTTCTCTGGCAATCCCGGCACCTTGCAGGAGCTGGGCCGGATCTCGTCCCTGTCTCTGCCAGTGGGTGAGGCAGTGCAGGGCAATCCGGTTGGAGACGGTTTTCACGGCAAAAATCCTTGTCGGCGGTGGCCTTCCATCATCCGTCAGCGGCGCTGGATTGCCGTGAGCCAGCGCCGCTTTTATGTTTCGGATTTGTAACCAAGGGTAACCCTGCAACCCTTTTCACACTTTCCACCCCTGCTCCCAACCGGCAACTTCCTGCACCCGACGGGCAAGTGAGGGGGGCCGCATTTGCATAGAGTGGTCACTCCTACACACACAAGGAAGATAACAATAATGAAACACCACTCGCTCTCCCGAACCCGTGTCGCCCTCGCCATAGGGGCCCTGCTGCTGGCAGGGTGCAACGACAACGACTCCACTCCCAAACCGGAACAGCCCGTCCTGGGCCATCGCACCGTCACCCTCATCGAGCAGGACGGCCTGCAATTCAAGGATCTCGATGGCAGCGGCACCCTGACCCCCTACGAGGACTGGCGCCTCGGCGCCGCCGAGCGAGCCCGGGATCTGGTGGGCAGGCTCACCCTGGCCCAGAAGGCAGGGCTGATGATGCACGGCACCCTGGTGCTGGACGGGGCGGGGCGGGTGAACCTCGTGGCCATGGACAAGATGCTGCGCGAGGACGGGGTCAACACCTTCATCACCCGCATGGCCGGTGATCCGGCGGCCATCGCCGCAGACAACAACACCCTGCAGGCCCTGCTGGAAGGGGTGGGATTCGGCATCCCCATGACGGTGAGCACGGATCCGCGCAACCACTTCACCCATGATCCGAACGCCACCAGCATCGGTGCCGGGGCCTTATCCCAGTGGCCGGAGACCCTGGGGCTGGCCGCCATCGGTGATGCCGCCCTGGTACAGCGCTTTGGCGACATCGCCCGTCAGGAGTACCGGGCCGTCGGCATCCACGAGGCCCTCTCGCCCCAGGCGGATCTCGCGACCGAGCCGCGCTGGGGCCGCATCAACGGTACCTTCGGGGAAGACAACCTGCTCGCCAAGTCCCTGGTCAAGGCCTACATCGAGGGCTTCCAGCAGGGGAGCGAGGGGATAGGCAAGGAGAGCGTGGTCACCGTGGTCAAGCACTTCGCCGGGGCCGGTCCCCAGAAGGACGGGCTGGATGCCCACAACCCCTGGGGCAAGGAGCAGATCTACCCCGGCGGCCAGTTTGCCTACCACCTGGTGCCCTTCGAGGGCGCCTTCGAGGCCAGGGTGGCCGCCGTGATGCCCTACTACGCCATGCCCCTGGGCCTGACCCAGGATGGGCAGCCCGTCGAGGAGGTGGGGTTTGGCTTCAACCGCCAGATCATCACGGATCTGTTGCGGGGCCACTTCAAGTTTGACGGCGTGGTGCTGAGCGACTGGGGCATCGTCAATGACTGTGACAGCCGCTGCGAGCAGGGGTTGACCCAGGATGAAGTCAATGCCGGGGTGAGCCCCTGGACCGTGCCCTTTGGCATGTCCTGGGGCGTGGAGAAGCTCACCAAGGCCGAGCGTTATGCCAAGGCCATCGACGCCGGGGTGGATCAGTTCGGTGGCGTGGAAGATCCGGCGCCCCTGCTGGCGGCGGTGCAGAGCGGTCTGGTGACCGAGGCGGCCATCACCACTTCGGCCGAGCGGATCCTGGCCCAGAAGTTTGCCCTCGGGCTCTTCGAGAATCCCTATGTGGATGCCGAGGCCGCGGTGGCCCTGGTGGGCAAGACCGAGTTCCAGCAGGAAGCCCAGGCCGCCCAGGCCGCGTCTCACGTGTTGCTGAAGAACGAGGGGGCCCTGCTGCCGCTGAAGGCGGACGGCAAGCGGGTCTATCTGCACAATGTCAACGCCGAGGTGGCCAGGGCCAACGGCTATACGGTGGTGACGAACCTGACCGACGCGGAGCTTGCCATCGTGCGAGTCAACGCCCCGGGCGAGCAGGATCCCCGCTTCCCGTTTGGCAGCATCCACTTCGGTCAGCTCGGTTTTGCCAGCAATGATCAGGTGGTGCAGGAGACGGCCCATGAAGGGGTCTACCGCGGCGCGGATGACTATGCCGCCATCCAGGCCATCGAGCAGGCCGGGGTGCCCCTGGTGCTCTCCGTCTATCTGGACAGGCCCGCCATCCTGACCGAGGTGGCCCCGTCGGCCCGGGTGCTGCTCGTCAACTTCGGCGCCCTGGATCAGGCCCTGTTCGATGTCATGAGCGGCACCCAGAAGGCACGCGGCAAGCTCCCCTTCGAGCTGCCCTCGAGCTGGCAGGCGGTGCTGGCCCAGTCCCCGGACGTGGCCAAGGACTCACAAAGCCCGCTCTATCCCTACGGGGCCGGTCTGGCCTATTGACGGACAGGGATGTTCTGTCTCTCATCAAGGCGCCTTCGGGCGCCTTTTCCATTGCCCCCATCGACAATCCCGGTTTGGCGCAAGGGGTTGGCTTGGGCATAATGGCGCCCCGGCAACGGGTGCGGTGGCCAGCGCGGCAGGCACCCGGTCACAGTGCACAGGAGATGAGATGAAATTTATCGGAGCCCACGTCAGTGCGGCGGGCGGGGTGGAAAACACCATCGCCCGGGCCAAAGCCATCGGGGCCAACGCCTTCGCCCTGTTTACCAAGAATCAGCGCCAATGGCAGGCGGCGCCCCTCTCCGAGGCCAGCATTCGCGCCTTCAAGGCCGCCTGCGAGAAGGAGGGCTTTCGCCCCGAGCAGATCCTGCCCCACGACAGCTACCTCATCAACCTGGGTCATCCCGACCCCGACGCCCTCGCCAAGTCCCGGGATGCGTTTCTGGACGAGATGAAGCGCTGCGAGCAGTTGGGGCTGTGCTACCTGAACTTCCACCCGGGCAGCCACCTCAAGCAGATCCCCGAAGCGGTGAGCCTCAAGCTCGTGAGCGAGTCCATCAACTGGGCGCTGGAGCGCAGCGAAGGGGTGACGGCGGTGATCGAGAATACCGCCGGCCAGGGTACCAACCTCGGCTGGTCGTTCGAGCATCTGGCCACCCTCATCGACGGGGTAGAGGACAAGAGTCGGGTCGGCGTCTGCTTTGACACCTGCCACGCCTTCGCCGCCGGTTACGATCTGCGTACCCCCGAGGGGTGCGAGGCGGTGTTTGTCGACTTCGACCGCATCGTGGGGTTCGAGTACCTCAAGGGGATGCATATCAACGGCGCCAAGTGTACCTTCGGTAGTCGGGTCGACCGTCACCACAGCCTGCGGGAGGGCAACCTCGGCGAGGCGGTGTTCCACCACATCATGAACGACGACCGTTTTGACGGCATCCCGCTTATCCTCGAGACCATCGACGAGTCCATCTGGGGCGAGGAGATAAGCTGGCTGCGCAGCCTGGCCGGGAGCCCGCGCCCGGCGTGATGCCGGGGTCCACCATTGGGTAGCAAGGAGAGACGATGCACGACGAGACAAGGGCGCCCCTGCGCTTTGGCATTGCCGGGGCGGGGGCCATCGCCCGGCGTTTTTGCCGCGATGTGAACGGGCACGCCAGGGGAGCCGAGGTGGTGGCCATCGCCGCCCGGGACCAGGGACGGGCGGACGAGTTCGCCCGGGATCTGGGGCTGCCCCACGCCTATGGCAGCTATGAGGCCCTGGCCGCCAGCCCCGAGGTGGAGGCCGTCTATGTGGCGGTCATCCACCCGGAGCACGCGGGCCTGGTGAGGCAGATGTTGCTGGCGGGCAAGCACGTACTGGTGGAGAAACCGGCGGTGACCCGGGTAGCGGATTGGGACGCCCTGGTGGCGCTCGCCCACGCACGGGGCCTGCTGCTGCTCGAGGCCATGAAGGTAATGTGCTTCCCCACCATGCGCGCCCTGTTGCAGCGCCTGCCCCTGCTGCCGCCGCCGCGCGAGCTGCGGGCGGCGTTCGGTTCGGCCCAGCCGAAGGTGGGCAAGCTGTTCGATCCGGCGCTGGATGGCGGCGCCGCCTGGGACGTGGGGGTCTATCCCCTCTGGCTCCATGCCGCCCTCTGCCATCGGCTGGGGCTGGGCTGCCCCGCCCCCGAGGTGACGCTGACGCGGGCTCCGGGGGAGGTGGATCTTACCGCCAGCTTCACGTTCGATGAGCCGTTTCGGGCCGAGCTCGAGGCCTCCATCATCGAGGATCTCGAGCGGGAAGCGTCCTTGTCCGGGGAGGGCTGGCGCCTGGTCATCGAGGGCAAGTGGTGGAATCCCCAGCACATTCGCTGGCAAGGGGGGCCTGCCCCCGTCATCTGGCCGGCGGACATCTACCTGCCGGTGGAGGGGGGCGGCATGCAGCACGAGGCGGATCACTTCGCCGATTGCCTGCGCCACCGGCTGCTGGACTCCCCCTGGGTGCCCCAGGCCGTGACCCGGCAGGTGCTCGGCTGGATTGAAGGGGGACTCGCAAGCTGAGGCCGGGGAAGGGCTGAGGGCCGGGGGGAGCATCGGCTGAACGACAAGGGCGCCAATGGCGCCCTTGTTGCATCCGAAGGGGTTCTCACGCCAGGGTCTGGGCGCGGCAGAAGGCCAGGAAGCGGCGCAGGGCGGCGGAGTGGAACTTCTGCTTGTGCCAGACGAGGGAGAGCTGGCGTGGGAAGCGGCGACTCGGGGTGAGGGCCACCAGGCGCCCCTGTGCCAGTCGGTCCGCCACCGCGAGGCGGGAGATGAAGGAGATGCCGAGCCCCTTCTCCACCGCCAGCATCACCGCCTCCAGGGTATTGAGCTCTATCCCCGCCTGCCAGCGGGGCAGGTGGGGCTGGAGCTGCTGCTCGAACTGCTCGCGGCTGCCGGATTGCGCCTCGCGCAGCACCCAGGTTTCCCCGGCAAGCCGGCGCAGGGGCAGCTCGAGCTGATCCGCCAGGGGGTGACCGGGGGCGGCGATGATGAGCATCTCGTCCTCCAGCCAGGGTTCGCTCACCAGGTCCGGGTGGTGGTTCTCCCCCTCGATGAGGGCGAGATCCAGTTCGAAGTGGGCGAGGGCATGGCACAGGAGGTGGGTGTTGGCGATGGTGACCCTGGGGGCGGCCCCCAGCTCCTGGGCCCCCTCCGCCAGCAGGGCGGGCAGCAGGTAGTTGCCGATGGTCTGGCTGGCCCCGAGGTGCAGCTGGCCGCTCGGCTCGGCATCGGGGCTGAAGAGCTGCTCTATCTCCTGCATCCGGGTCAGCAGCTCCTCGGCGGCCGGTTGCAGCAGGCGCCCCTCGCTGTTGAGCTGAAGCCTCGGGTGCACCCGGTCGAACAGGGGCGTGGCGAGCTGGCGCTCCAGCTCCTGCAGCGACTGGGAGACGGCCCCCTTGCTCAGGCAGAGTTCATTGGCCGCGCCCCCCAGGTTACCGTGGCGGGCGATGGTGGCAAACACCTTGAGTTGTTGCAGGGTGAGCTTCATATCGTTTGATTTTCCTAAACGCTAAGTTCAATTCATTTAGATATCGTAAACGATAGACCCCCTTTATCCTATGCCCATCGTCATCATCAAGAGGGTATTCGCCATGATCGCAAGAACCCGCCGCTCCCTGGCCGCCGCCCCGACCCCCATGGCCGGTCTGGCTCTGGGGATCGCCAGCCTCGGCTGGTGCTGGGAAAATGCCGGTCAGTTCGATGGCCGTCTGCAACTGCTGGGGGCCGCCATCGCCGCCGTGCTGCTCCTCGTCCTGACCTTCAAGTTTCTGATCCACCCGCGCCTGCTGTGGCAGGATCTCGCCCATCCCGTGGTGGGCAGCGTGATGCCTACCTACGCCATGGGGACCATGGTGGTCTCCAAGGCGGTCGGCCTGCTCGCCCCGACCCTGGGGCAGGGGCTCTGGCTGTTTGCGGTCATCATCCACCTCGTCTTCCTCGCGACCTTCGTCTGGCACAGGGCCAAAGCGTTTGAAATCCATCACATGGTGCCGAGCTGGTTCGTGCCGCCGGTGGGGATCATCGTGGCTGACGTGGCCTACCCGGGCGGTCCCTTCGCATCCCTGGCCACCGGCCTGCTCTGGTTCGGCATGGCCTGCTATGGCCTGATGCTGCCGCTGATGCTCTATCGCCTCATCTTCAGCCACGAGGTGCCGGATGCCGCCAAGCCCACCATCGCCATCCTGGCCGCCCCGGCGAGCCTGTCGCTGGCCGGCTACCTCACCGTGAGCCAGGACCCCTCCCTGCTGCTGGTGGCGGTGCTGCTCGGGATCGCCGTGCTGATGACCGGCATCATCTACCTGGCCTTCATCAAGCTGCTGCGCCTGCCGTTCTCGCCGGGTTACGCCGCTTTCACCTTCCCCCTGGTGATCGGGGCCACCGCCCTGTTCAAGGTGAGTCACCTGCTGTCGCAGTGGCCACAGACGGCCCGTTATGCCGAGCAGCTCCATCAGCTGGCCTATCTGGAGCTGGGGGTGGCCACCCTGGTGGTGGGTTACGTGGCCCTGCGTTACCTGATGTTCTTCCTGCCGGTCGTGCAGGATGACCTGCCGGGGCAGCCCGCACGCCGCTAGGCACAAGGTTTTCATCCCCCCTCGTCATCGACCCCGCCCATGCGGGGTCTGCCGTTCGTGATGCAGTGACACAGAGGGGAATCAAATGAAGCAGATTAATTTTGTCAATCCGTGAAGTGGCTTAAATAGTTGCCCATACAGGCGACATTCAGTTGGCGTTAACTGGTAATACCTGTCACGATGCGCGCCACTTTATCTTCCCACTGTTTTGTCGTGCCCCATGTCCTCATCTGATCCCGTGTTTGACGCCCGATTCCAGCCTCGTCTGCTGCACCCCCGTTACTGGTTGAGCTGGCTCGCCCTCGGCGCCATCGGTGTGCTCGCCTTCGTGCCCCCGCGCTGGCGGGATCGCCTGGCCGATGCTCTGACGCCCCTGGTATGCGCCATCTCGAAGAAGCAGATCTACATCGCCAGGACCAACCTCGCCATCTGCTTCAAGGAGAAGAGCGAGGCCGAGCGGGAGGCCATCCTGATGACCTCCATCCGGGTCGGCCTCAAGAGCCTGCTGGGCTTTGGCGAGTTCACCTGGCGCAGCCCCGCCCACGTGATGGGGCGGATCCAGGTCAGCGGCTGGGAACATATCGAGGCGGAGCAGGCCGCTGGCCGACCGGTGATCCTGGTGGTGCCCCACAGCTGGCCCATCGATGCGGCGGGCTACTACTTCGCCCAGCGGGGCCTGCCCATGTGCACCATGATGAAGAGCGCCCGCAACCCGGTGTTCGACTGGCACATCAACGGCGCGCGGGCCCGGCACGGCTGCCGCGTCTATGAGCGCAGCGCCGGCATCAAGCCGGTGATCAAGGCGGTGAAATCCGGTCTGAGCTTCTTCTATCTGCCGGATCAGGATCACGGCCGGGAGGCAAGCCTGTTCGCCCCCTTCTTCAACCACCCCAAGGCGACGTTGCCGGCCCTGCCACGGCTGGTGAAGCTGACCGGCGCCCGGGCCCTGCCGGTGCTGGCCTGCTATGACGAGCAGGCGCACGGCTACCGGTTGGAGGTCGAGGCTCCCTACGCCGACTACCCGAGCGGGGATCTGATGGCGGATACCTGCCGCATGAACGACAGCGTGGAGCGCCAGCTCTGCCGCCACCCGGGCCAGTACATGTGGTTCCTCAAGATCTTCGACACCCGTGAGGATCAGGTGGGGCCGGATGGCCTCTACGAAGAGGGGATCCGGCGCATCCGCCGGGGCCTTGCTCCTCACCCCTGAGCCTTGCGCTCACCCGGTGCAAAAATGTGGCCCCAAGCGGGCCACTTTTTATTTCTAACTTGTCTGATCAGTGACTTGGCGCGGGGGCGCTGTGCAGGGCAGGGTAGAAAAAGTTGTCAGGATCACTAAAATGACGCTCTGTTTTGATGATTCGATGGCGACCATGTCCGCACAAGATCCGGTGTTTGACACCTCTTTTCATCCGCGCCTGCTGCACCCCCGTCTGTGGGGCAGCTGGCTGGCCGTCGCTCTGCTCTCCCTGCTGGCCTGGGTGCCGGCAAGGGCACGGGACAAGCTGGCCGACTACCTGGCCCCCCTGCTGCTGCGCGTCTCCAGGAAGCAGGCCTACATCGCCGACACCAACCTCAAGATCTGCTTCCCCCATCTCGACGAGGCGGGCCGTCAGGCCCTGCTGCTGAAATCCATCCGGGTGGGGCTCAAGACCTTCCTGGGCTTTGGCGAGCTGACCTGGCGCAGCCCCGACTTCCTCAAGGGGCGCGTCAAGGTGAGCGGCTGGGAGCACGTGGAGGCGGAGCGGGCAGCCGGTCGCCCCATGATCTTCGTGGTGCCCCACACCTGGGCGGTGGACATGATTGGCCGCTACTTCCCCCTCCAGGGGATCAAGATGTGCACCATGATGAAAAGCCCCAAGGATGCGGTGTTCGACTGGTACATCAACCGCGAGCGCAGCAAGGGTGGGCGTATCTACGAGCGCAGCGTCGGCATCAAGCCCGCCATCAAGGCCCTGCGCAGCGGCGACAGCTTTTTCTATCTGCCGGATCAGGATCACGGCCGGGAGGCGAGCCTCTTCGTGCCCTTCTTCAACCACCCCAAGGCGACCCTGCCGGCCCTGCCCAAACTGGTGAAGCTGACCGGTGCCCGCGCCGTGCCCATTCTGGCCTGCTACGACGAGGACGAGGGGGGCTACCGGCTGGAGATCGAGGCGCCGTTCGACCCTTATCCCACCGCGGATCTGGTAGCGGACGTCAACCAGATGAACCGCATGGTGGAGCAGCAGCTTGGCCGCTTCCCCGAGCAGTACATGTGGTTTCTCAAGATCTTCGAAACCCAGGAGCACGATCAGGGCGAAGACGGTCTCTACGAGGCGGGGATCCGCCGCATCCGCCAGGGGCTGCCACCGGAACCTTGATCGACACGGCCCCCTTGCGGGCCGTTTCTGACAGGGGTGGCAGGCCACCAGCAAACAGGTGCAAACAAGGTGCAAATAGGGTAAAAGGGCGGTCATGAAAATTCCAAATCGAATCCAACCTCTGGTTGATGACGGCCTGGTGGACGATGTCATCAGCCGGCTGATGAGCGGCAAAGAGGCCGACGTCTATGTGGTGCGCTGCGGCGACGAGATCCGCTGCGCCAAGGTCTACAAAGAGGCGTCAAAGCGCAGCTTCAAGCAGGCCGTGGTCTATCAGGAAGGGCGGCGGGTACGCAGCAGCCGCGATGCCCGCGCCATGGAGAAGGGCTCCAAGTACGGTCGCAAGCAGCACGAAGAGGTGTGGCAGAGCACCGAGGTGGATGCCCTGTTCAAGCTGGCGGCGGCCGGGGTGCGGGTTCCCAGGCCCTATGTCTGCCTCGATGGCGTGCTGCTGATGGAGCTCATCACCGACGCCGACGGCAACGTCGCTCCCCGTCTCAACGATGTGGCCCTGACCCGTGAGCAGGCTCTGGTGGATCATGGCAAGGTGATCCGCTACGTGGTGCGCATGCTCTGCGCCGGTCTCATTCACGGGGATCTCTCGGAGTTCAACGTGCTGGTGGACGAAGAGGGGCCCGTCATCATCGACCTGCCCCAGGTGGTGGATGCCGCCGCCAACAACCAGGCCAGGGCCATGCTGGAGCGGGATGTCGACAACATGCGCAACTACTACGGCATGTATGCCCCCGAACTGCTCAAGACCCGGTATGCCCGGGAGATGTGGTCCTTGTTCGAGGATGGCAAGCTGGGCCCCGAGACCGAGCTCACCGGCCTGTTCGAAGAGAGCCGGGAGGCCATCGATCTGGATGGCGTGCTGCACGAGATAGAAAGTGCCCAGGAGGAGGCCATGGCCCGCCGGGCCAGGTTGCAGGCGGAGCAGGAAGAGGAGTCCTGACGGGCCTTCATTCCAATCAACAAGAGCGCCATGGGCGCTCTTTTGTTTTGGACCCTGGCTCAGAGCCCGGTCAGGGGGGGCGCCTTGAGACGGGGCCCCTGGTAACCCGTCACCTCGCCAAAGCGCGGATGACCGCTCTCCCAGTCGGCGGTGGCGGTGCGAATGGCCTCCTTGTCGACGCTCACGAAGTTCCACCAGATCTGCAGCGGTCTGGGCAGGGGTTCGCCGCCAATGAGCAGCAGCCGGGCACCCGGGCGCAGGGTCAGCGCCACCTCCCGGTTGCCGGGGGGCAGGTAGAGCAACTGCTCCGGGGCCAGGGCCTCCCCTGCGATGATGGTCTCCCCCGCGAGGGGAAAGAGGCCGTGCTCGAAGGCGAGGTCCAGGGGGAGGGTGATCTCGCCTCCCTCGGGGGCGTGCAGATCCAGCCCCAGAATGGGGGAGAAGTGCAGGGTGGGGGCGCGCTGGCTGCCGTGCTCGCCGATGAGCAGAGTGAGGGTGATCTCCCCTTGCTGCCAGCGGGGGAGCGTCGGGTAGTGATCGAAGCGGGGCGGGGTATGCTGATCCGCCTCTGGCAGGGCTATCCAGAGCTGGGCGGCGTGCAGATCGGGCTGGTTTGGGACCGACTCCTCGGTGTGGGCGATGCCCCGTCCTGCGGTCATCAGGTTCACCTGGCCCGGACGGATTACCTGCTTGCTGCCCAGGCTGTCCCGGTGGAGGATCTCCCCCTCCAGCATCCATGTGAAGGTCTGCAGGGCGATGTGGGGGTGGGGCCCCACATCCATGCCGGGGGCGCCGGGGGCAAAGCGGGTCGGGCCGATATGATCGAGAAAACACCAGGGCCCGATGGTGCGCCGCTCCTTGACCGGGATGGCGCGAGCCACCGGGATGCCGCCCACATCGGTGAGGCGGGAGGCAATGCGTTGCCACTGTTGTGTCATGGGGTGCTCCTTGTCGAGGAAAAGGTTGGCGCGCGCGCAGGCCGCAGCGTCTGCCGGGAGTTGGACATGCCGTCTCGCCCGGTGCCGGTGAGTGATGCCGAGGTTACTATGCCCCAATCCGGCGCCGGATGGCAAAGAGGGGGCACAGCGCCTGCCCTGAGGGCCCAGCCCGGCAATTGCAGCCGGGTACTGTATGAACGTACAATAGTCCCATTCCACTTTTGAGCCCGACCACCTGCATGACCGACATCCAGCCCCTTCCTCCCGTGACCCCGCCGCTCGACGGCTTCATCCTGACCCGCCATGGTCGGGATGTGCAGGGGCGTACCGAGATCGTGATGTGGCTCTGGAGCGCACAGGGACCGGTACGGGTGGTGGTGCCGGGGCAGGAGCCGGTCTTCTTCCTGCCGGAACGCCACCTGGAGGAGGCGGCCGAGCTCTTCAAGGGGGCTGGGGTGAGGGGGCGTTTTCGCCGCCTCCCCATGCACACCTTCGAGGGGAGCCGGGTGGTGGGCTGCTACTTTGCCACCCTGAGCGCCTTTCACCGCGCCATCGAGCTGCTGCTCATCCGCGGATTGGAGCACTTCGAGGCGGATATCCGCCTGCCCGAGCGCTTTCTCATGGAGCGCTTCATCACCGCCGGGATGCGCTTTGACGGCAAGGCGAGGCGAAAGGGGGGCAGGCAGGGTTACTGGGAGGTAAACGAGGCGCGCTGTGCGCCGCAGGCGGTGACGCCGACCCTCTCCTGGGTCTCCCTGGACGTGGAGTGCGCCATGGATGGCACCCTCTTCTCGGTGGGGCTCCATAGCGAAGAGGACGCGCGGGTCATCATGATTGGCTCCCCGGAGCCGGGCTCGCAGGACTGGGAGACCCACGTCGAGTGGGTGGCGGACGAGCCCGCCCTGCTCGCTGCCCTGGAGGGCTGGTTCAGCCTGCACGATCCCGATCTCGTCATCGGCTGGAACGTGGTGAATTTCGACTTTCGCCTGCTGCTGCGCCGCGCCGAACTCCACAAGCGGCGGTTGCGGCTCGGGCGCGGGCGGGAGCTCTGCTTCTGGCGCTCGTCCCGAAACGACCCCCAGAGCGGCAACGTCATCATCCCGGGGCGCATGGTGCTGGACGGCATCGATACCCTCAAGAGCGCCACCTGGCAGTTCCCGAGCTACAGCCTGGATGCGGTGGCGAGCGAGCTGCTCGGGCGGGGCAAGGACATTGAGGACGTGGCCAACCGGGGGGAGAAGATCACCGAGCTGTTCCACTCCGACAAGGAGGCGCTGGCCCGCTACAACCTGGAAGATTGCAGGCTGGTGTGGGAGATCTTCGATTTCTGCCACCTCATCCCCTTCGCCATCGAGCGCGCCTCCCTCACCGGTCTCGAGCTCGACCGGGTGGGCGGGTCGGTGGCGGCGTTCACCAACCTCTATCTGCCACGGCTGCACCGCGGTGGCTACGTGGCGCCCAACCTGCCGGCAGACGGCGGGCTCGCCAGCCCCGGCGGCTATGTGATGGACTCCAAGCCGGGGCTCTATCGCCACGTGCTGGTGCTCGACTTCAAGAGCCTCTATCCCAGCATCATCCGCACCTTCTGCATCGACCCCATGGGGCTGGTGGAGGGGCTCAAACACCCGGATAACGCCATTCCAGGCTTTCGCGGCGCCCTGTTCTCCCGAACCCGTCACTTCCTGCCGGATCTCATCGCCACCCTCTGGGCGGCGCGGGATCGGGCCAAGGCCGCCAGTAACAAGGCCCTCTCCCAGGCCATCAAGATCATCATGAACTCCTTCTACGGGGTGTTGGGGTCGGGGGGTTGCCGCTTCTACGACCCGAGGCTCGCCTCCTCCATCACCTTGCGGGGCCACGGCATCATGCAGCAGACCCGGGAGTGGATAGAGGCAGAAGGGTTCGAGGTGATCTATGGGGACACCGACTCCACCTTCGTGCACCTGGGGAGCGATATCCGTCTCGAACAGGCGGACGAGATTGGCCAGCGACTGGCGAAGATGATCAATGACAACTGGGCCGCGCTGATCAGGCGGGAGTTCGACCTGCCGAGCCATCTGGAGATCCAGTACGAGACCCACTACCGCCGTTTCCTGATGCCCACCATTCGCGGGCTGGAGAAGGGAAGCAAGAAACGCTATGCGGGACTGGTGGGCGAAGGGGAAGGGGAGCACCTGGTGTTCAAGGGGCTAGAGACGGTGCGCACCGACTGGACCCCCCTTGCCAAGGCATTCCAGACCCGGCTCTACGAAATGGTGTTCCACGACCAGGATCCCAGCAGCTATGTGCGCACCATGGTGGACGAGACCCGGGCCGGCCGTCACGACGATCTGCTCATCTACCGCAAGCGGCTGCGCCAGAAACTCGAGGAGTATCAGAAGAACGTGCCACCCCATGTGCGGGCGGCGCGCCTGGCGGACGAGGAGAATCTGCGCCGCGGCCTGCCCCAGCGTTATCAGCACAGGGGCACCATCGCCTACCTGATGACCCTGAACGGCCCCGAGCCTTTGGAGTACCGGCGCAGCGCCGTCGACTACGAGCACTACATCGACAAGCAGCTCAGGCCCATCGCCGACGCCATCCTTCCCTTTGTGGGGGAGTCGTTCGAGCGGATCTGCGGCCAGCAGCTCGATCTCTTCTGACGAAGCGAGGTAAACGCGGCCGCCATGGCACGACAATGGCGGCCCGCGGGCCAGAGGGGACAGGAGGCAGATGACGGGGGAGAGCGGATGTCAGAGCCGACCAATGCAAAAAGCCCGCTATCAAGCGGGCTTTTCAAATCTGGTGCGTCCTAGTGGATTCGAACCACCGACCCCCACCATGTCAAGGTGATGCTCTAACCAGCTGAGCTAAGGACGCAGGGTGCGCAAGGCGACTTTGTGTGTCATTGCAGGGGAGTGGTGGGTTTAATTGGATTCGAACCAACGACCCCTACCATGTCAAGGTAGTGCTCTAACCAACTGAGCTATAAACCCACATCTGCGTTCAACCGGATTCGAACCAACGACATTGCCTACGCCATGTCAAAGTACTGTTCTAACCGACTGAGCTATAAACCCACATCAAATTCATATCTGCAATTTATTCAAACTGTTATGGTGCGTCCTAGTGGATTCGAACCACCGACCCCCACCATGTCAAGGTGGTGCTCTAACCAGCTGAGCTAAGGACGCATAACAGGGTTTCGTGATGGTGCGTCCTAGTGGATTCGAACCACCGACCCCCACCATGTCAAGGTGGTGCTCTAACCAGCTGAGCTAAGGACGCATCACGAAAAGTGGTGGGTTTAATTGGATTCGAACCAACGACCCCTACCATGTCAAGGTAGTGCTCTAACCAACTGAGCTATAAACCCACTTCATAAACCGGGTTGAAAACCCGTTTTATCCCGCCAGCACTGCTGGCGTGGTCGGCATACTACCCATGGCCCCCAAGGCTGTCAACAAGGGACATGCACAAAGGAGACTGTTTGCCCAGTTCTTGTGCAGCCTGTTGATTTTACAGGCGAGCCGCCCCAAAAGTGCGGCTCCCCGTGCCCCTGGCCGCGCCCTATTGCGCCCGGGAGAGGGCGGTGCAGGCCGCGGGGCTGGCGAAGCGGCCATAGATGACGCGCAGCCGTGCGCCCAGCATCAGGGCGGCGGAGGTGAGACCGACGATGAAGCCTATCCAGAAGCCCTGCGGGCCCATGCGCGGTACCACCCAGTCGGTCAGCCCCAGGATCATGCCGGTGGGCAGACCCAGCCCCCAATAGGCGACGATGGTGACGTAGAAGATGGCCTGGGTGTCCTTGTAACCGCGCAGAGCCGCCGCGGCCACCACCTGTACCGAGTCGGAGATCTGGTAGATGGCGGCGAAGAAGAGCAGGGTGGCGGCGAGGCCGATCACCTGCAGGTCGTCGGTGTAGATCCCCGCGATGGGGTCGCGCAGCAGCACGGTGAGGGCGGCGGTCGCGGCGGCGACGCCCATGCCCAGCATCAGGCCGGTGCGGGCGGCGACCCTGGCCTGATCCGGTTGACCTTCCCCTATGTTGTGACCGACCCGGATGGTCACACCGACACCGATGGAGAGGGGCAGCATGAAGACCAGGCTGGAGAAGTTGAGCGCAATCTGGTGACTCGCCACCGTCTCCGCACCGAAGGGGGCCAGCATCAGGGCCACCACGGTAAACAGGGTCACCTCGCAGAAGATGGCCATGGCGATGGGGAACCCCAGGCGGAACAGGCGCCAGATCCGGCTGCCGTTGGGGCGTGCCAGCTGGGCGAACAGGTTGATGCGCTTGAAGTGGGCAGAACACTTCACATAGACGATCATCGCCAGCAGCATGGCCCAGAGCACGATGGCAGTGGCCACGCCGCAGCCGACGCCGCCGAGTTTCGGCATGCCAAAGTGGCCGTGAATGAAGATGTAGTTGGCGGGGATGTTGACCGCGAGCCCCACGAAACCGATAACCATGGTCGGCATGGTGTGGGAGAGCCCCTCACTGAAGTTGCGCAGCACCTGGAACATCACGAAGGCGGGCAGGCCCCACAGGATGGCGTGCAGGTAGCCGGCAGTCTTGGCCGCCATGACGGGATCCACATCCATGAACTGCAGTGCCAGGGGGCTGAAGTAGAGTGCCACCATGGCGATGGGCGTGACGATGAGGGCGAGCCAGAAGCCCTGGTGCACGGCGGGGCGCACCTCATCCTGCTTGCGGGCGCCGTTGAGCTGGGAAACGATGGGGGTGAGGGCCATGATGATGCCCTGCACCAGCAAGATGATCGGCAACCAGAAGCTGGACGCCACCGACACGGCGGCCAGATCCACGGCGCTCACCTGTCCCGCCATCACGGTATCGACGAAGTTCATGGCGATCTGGGCCACCTGGGCGACCAGAATGGGGCTGGCTAGACGAACGAGCTGCTTCGCCTCGGACCAATAACGTTGCACTGACACCTCCGAGTGGATCAGATAAAAGAGAAAGAGCGGGCAAGAGAGATGGGCTTTTGCCTCCTCGTCCTGAGGAGACAAAATGCGGGGGTGTCATTCTAGCCTGAAAAACCGCCAACGGGGAAGGTCGGCGGCAGATTTGTAGCCGGGATCAGGCGTCTTCGTGATCGCTGATCAGCAGGTTGGCCGCGGCATAGGCCGCCTGCTCGCGCAGATCCGCCGGTACCCGTTCGTCGGAGGCCACGGCGTTGAGCGCCCGTATGCTGGCGGCAATGGCCTGGGGCACATAACCCTGCTCACCGGAGCCAATCTGGTTGTAGGCGATGCGAATGGCTTCACAGCATTGATATACCTGCATTTTTGTTTCCTCGTTCAGTCTGGATTGATTGGGGTCACTATAGCGATCGCGCTTCTCCTTGTCAGCCGGCACCCTTGTCTTGCAAGGTGGCCGGGGGTAACCTGCCGACAATTTTCACAGCCTGGAGAGACTCATGTTCACCGGCATCGTACAAGGGACCGCCGAACTGGTGGCCATCGATTCACTGCCCAATTTTCGCACCCACGTGATCCGCATGCCGAGCCCGGCCTGGGGCGAGGGGCTGGCCCTGGGGGCCTCGGTAGCCCACAACGGCTGCTGCCTGACCGTCACCCGGGTGGAGGGGGATCTGGTCAGCTTCGATCTGATGCAGGAGACTCTGCGCCTCACCAACCTTGGGCAACTGGTGGTGGGTGACAAGGTCAACGTGGAGCGGGCCGCCCGCTTTGGGGACGAGATTGGCGGCCATGCCATGTCCGGCCACATCATGGGGACGGCCGAGGTGACCTCGGTCATCGACACCCCCAACAACCGCCAGGTGTGGTATCGCCTCGATCCTGCGCTCATGAAGTACGTGCTGACCAAGGGCTACATCGGCATCGACGGCATCAGCCTCACCGTGGGCGAGGTACGCGCCAGGGAGTTCTGCGTCAACCTGATCCCCGAGACCCTGGCCCGCACCAACCTGGGCTGGGTCAAGGCCGGCTGGCAGACCAACATCGAGATTGACCCCCAGACCCAGGCCATCGTCGACACGGTGGAGCGGGTGCTGGCGGCGCGCCAGTAACCACCTGAGCGCTGCCCCCAGGGTTCGAAGAGGAGGGCGGCATCACGGGAAAGGTGCCCTCTTGTGGAAGAGGCGCCGCCCCAGAGCCTTGGAGACTTCTCTATGTTTGTCGTGACATTGACTTATGTGAAACCGCTGGCGGAGATCGATGCCCTGATCCCGGCCCACATTGCGTGGCTGGAGCGGCAGTATGCCGCAGGCCATTTTCTGGCATCCGGGCGTCAGGTACCCCGAGTCGGGGGCGTCATACTGGCGCAGGGAGTGAGCCGAGACGCCCTGGAGGCGATGCTGGCAGAGGATCCCTTTAAGCAGACAGAGGCGGCCGATTATCAGGTGGTGGAGTTTGTTCCGACCATGACGTCGGCGAAGGCGGCGTGCTTGAGGGAGGCGTGACCCAGCCTGACGATGGCACCAGAACAAACGGGACCCACAGGGTCCCGTTTGTTTTTGTCTGTGTCTGGACAGGGGGATTCAGAACAGCTGCTCGTCGTCGGCATCCACGAAGAGTTGCAGGCAGTCGCGGGCTTCATCCCGGTGCAGCCGCAGATGGATGGGGTTGCAGCAGGCCATGCAATCTTCGTAGAACTCCTGATCCCCCTGGCTGGCATCCAGCTCGACCCGGGTGTGGTGGCCGCAGTGGGGGCAGACGATACGCTTGCTGGTGTATTCGATCATGGTGACCTCCTCGGGCCCGTGGGCCGTCTCTGTGCTCCTGCTGATTCTAGTCGCCACAAGGCGGCGCAACCGCGAGCAAGCGCACGTTTATGAGCGGGCTCAAGGGAGGCAGGAGGTCAGTCCGTGTTGCCTACTTGACCCAGTCGGCCAGCATCTCTGCGTTCAGCTCGGCAAGAGAGCGCAGCTCGTGGTTGGCGATGGCCAGACGGGGATCGCCGACCAGCGCCGGGTCCGGCACGATCAGCGCCGTCATGGAGGCTGCCTTGGCCGCCAGCAGGCCGGTGAAGCTGTCCTCGATGGCGAGACAGTGCACAGGCTCGACGCCGAGCTTCTCGGCGGCGTGGATATAGACATCCGGGTGGGGTTTGCCAAAGCGCTCCACCTCGGCGGAGTGGACCGCCATGAAACGGTCCTGGATGCCGAGTTTGCCGAGCACCGCCTCGACCATGGCAAACGGGGAGGAGGTGGCGAGCCCGATCTTGAGCCCTTGGGCCTCGATGAGGTCGAGGGCTTCCAGCACCCCGGCCTTGGGTTGTCCCTCTTGCAGGATGAGCGCGATCACCTGATCCAGAATGCGCTGTACCACCTCTTCCTGGCTGGGGCTGCTCCAGGGGCGGATCCGGTACCAGTGGGCCACCAGCTGATCGATGCGCACCCCTATGGTGGAGTTGCAGTCCTCCTCGGTGTGGAAGTGGCCCAGTTCGGCGAAGACGGCCATCTGGGCCCGTTGCCAGAAGGGTTCCGAGTCGATCAGAACACCATCCATATCGAAGATCACGGCAGTTAACATCTTGTACTCCTGACATAGGTGAAGGGGGGATTATAAGCCCGGTGCTTCAATGGGAAAGGGGCAGTCACCTGCCCCTTGCGTCGGATCACGCAGATAAACGTTTGTTTTTGCGTGGTAAAGCGGAGTGCCTAGAACAGTACCTCGACCCGGGCTGCCACCGTCTTGGCCTGCTCCACGGCTTCCTGGCAATCCTGCCCACGGGCGAGCGCCACCCCGAGGCGACGACGACCTGCGATCTCCGGCTTGCCAAAGAGACGCAGCTGGGCACCCGGCACCAGGGCCAGTGCCTCGCCAATCCCCTGATAGCGGATATCCTGGCTGTGGCCTTCCCGCAGCACCACGGCAGAGGCGCTCGGGCCGTACTGGGTGATGGTGCCGACGGGCAGCCCCAGGATGGCGCGCACGTGCAGGGCGAACTCGGAGAGATCCTGGGAGATCAGGGTCACCATGCCGGTGTCGTGGGGGCGGGGGGAGACTTCGCTGAACCACACCTCGTCACCCCTGATGAAGAGCTCGACCCCGAACAGACCGTAGCCGCCAAGGGCTTCAACCACCTTGGCCGCCACCTCCTTGGAGCGGGCCAGGGCCAGCTCGCTCATGGCCTGGGGCTGCCAGGATTCGCGGTAGTCACCATCCTCCTGACGATGGCCGATAGGCTCGCAGAAGTGGATGCCATCGACCGCGCGCACCGTGAGCAGGGTGATCTCGTACTCGAAAGGAACGAAGCCTTCGACAATCACCTTGCCACGACCGGCACGGCCCCCCTCCTGGGCATAGGTCCAGCTTTCATCCAGCCTGGCGAGATCGCGCAGCAGGCTCTGCCCCTTGCCGGAGGAGCTCATCACCGGTTTGACCACGCAGGGGAGGCCGATGGCCTCGACGGCGGCCACAAACTCCTCCTTGCTCTGGGCAAAGCGGTAGGCAGAGGTGGGCAGCCCCAGGGTTTCGGCGGCGAGGCGACGGATCCCCTCCCGGTTCATGGTGAGCTGGGTGGCGCGGGCATTGGGCACCACCTTGACCCCTTCCTGCTCGAGGGCGGCCAGGGTGTCGGTGGCGATGGCTTCAATCTCGGGGATGATGAGGTCGGGCTTGACCTCGGCCACCAGGGCGCGCAGGGCGGCACCATCCAGCATGTCCAGCACACGGGCCTGGTGGGCCACCTGCATGGCGGGGGCGTTGGCATAGCGGTCGGCGGCGATCACCTCGATACCGAGCCGCTGCAGCTCGATGGCGACCTCCTTGCCGAGTTCGCCTGATCCCAGCAGCAGGGCGCGGGTCGCAGTGGGGCGGGTGGCGGTTCCAAACATCTGATCTCTCCTGAGGTCGGTGGTCAGCAGGGCTGATCCGGGTGAGCAAAAAAAGAGGCACGCATGGCGTACCTCAGGAAGTGGGTGGGTGGGCGCGCTGCTCCAGATGGGTGAGCAGGGTGATGGCGCCGATGATGATGGCCGCCCCCAGCCACAAGCGACCGGGGGGCGCCCAGCCAAATACCAGCCAGCCGGCCAGCACGTTCATGGGCAGCTTGGCAAAATCAAAAGGTTGCACGAAGGAGGCCTCCGCCACGCTGTAGGCGCGGGCGATGGACATCTGGGCCAGTGCCGACAGTACGCCCGAGGCGGCCACCAGCAGCCACTGGGTTTCGCTCGGCCACTGCCATTCAGGGATCGCCAGCATGGCGTTGAACGGGGTGCTGAAGACGAGCAGGTAGACGACGATGGTGTGGGACGACTCGCTGGCCGCCTGATAGCGCACCAGCAAGGAGTAGCCTGCCCAGAAGAGGGCGGCCGCCACCGGCAGCAGGGAGGCCAGGGTGAAGTCGTCGGTCCAGGGGGCCAGGATCAGCATGGCGCCGACAAAGCCGGCCAGGGTGGCCAGGATGCGGGCCCGGCTCACCTGCTCTTTGAGAAAGAGGGCTGATCCCAGGGTGGCAAACAGGGGGGAGGTCATCAAGAGCGCGATCCCCTGCCAGATGGGGACGGGGACCGCCAGGGCCCAGAGCCAAAACTGGATGCCGGTCACCGCAAGGGCGACCCGCAGCAGGTGCAGGCGCAGCTGGTTCGTCATCAGGGACTGGCGCAGACCGTGGCGCACCAGCCAGGGCAGCAGGCAGACCAGGGCGATCAGATATTGGTGAAAGGCGACCTGGGTCGAGGGGAGGCCGAGCTTGAAGCTGACATACTGGCTCAGGCTGTTGACGGCGGCGAAGCAGAGGCCTGCCACCATCATCCAGACGGCGCCGGCAAAGGGGGAGTGCCTGCGGGAGGAGGTCATGAGATCCGGATCACGTACAAAAAGTGCGGCGGATCATAACGGCAATCGTTTGTCATGCCAAGGGTGCGGAGTTTGATGAGCCCCTCTCCGCCGAGGAAATGCACAGACATCAAATTTTTTGAATGACTTGAGCATCTATTTTCGCTATCAGGCTTTAATGCCAGTCTTTATAGTGACCTCCATCGACAGCCTGGCTGTTCAATTGACAATCAAATGGAGTTTCACCATGGCCAATATCCTCGTTCTGAAGTCCAGCATCCTGGGCCAGTATTCCCAATCCAACGCCCTGATCGACGGCTACCTGGCCGAGCGCCAGGGTGACACCATCCAGGTACGCGATCTGGCGACCCTGAACCTGCCGGTGCTGGACGGCGAGCTGGCCATGGGCCTGCGTGGTGGCGAGAACCTGAACGAGCGTCAGCAAGCGGTGCTGGCCCAGTCCGACGAGCTGGTCGCCGAGCTCAAGGCGAGCGATCTGGTGATCATCGCGGCCCCCATGTACAACTTCAACATCCCGACCCAGCTGAAAAACTGGATCGATCTGGTGGCCCGTGCCGGCGTGACCTTCCGTTACACCGAGACCGGTCCGGTCGGCCTGGTAGAGAACACCCGCGCCCTGGTGGTCAGCCCCCGTGGCGGCATGCACGTGGGCAATGCCACCGACCTGGTGACCCCCTACATGCGTACCGTGCTGGGCTTCATCGGCATCACCGAAGTGGACTTCATCTATGCCGAAGGCATGGGCATGGGGCCGGAGGCGCAAGCCAAGGGGATCGAGCAGGCCAAGGAGCAGCTGGAAACCCTGGCTTACTGATGCGACTCGGGGCCTCCCCAGTATCCTGAAACAACAACGCAGCCCTCGGGCTGCGTTGTTGTTTTTGGGCAGTCATCGCGCTCTGGCGTCGTTATTCGCGCAGGAAGTGGCGGCAGCCGCTGCCGACCATCAGAAAGACCGCCACGAGGGAGGCCAGCAGCAGGGTGGTGAGCCACTGCTCGGCGCTGTTGGGGACCTGGGGGAGGAAGAGGCTGATCACCAGCAATGTGCAGAGGGTGATCAGGCTGGTTGGTCGAATGAGGCGCATCATGGGTCATCCTTGGCTGCGGGTGGTGAACAAGAGGCTAACCGCGGTCTGTGACAACAAGATGTATCCATACCTCTTGCGAACATCAACGGACCGGGTAGCCACCACCTTAGCAGCTTTTGCCGACGGAGCCAGCGGCATGGGTCGGGTTGTGATCCGGATCCCTATCTGAACTGCTTCTGATCTTCCTGATAGTGAAAATCGCCACTGGCCAGCCTGGCAACCAGGGCCTCTTGATCGAGATCCTGCGCCCGGCAGAGATCATCGAGATCCTCGTAGTGATCACGCAACTGCATGTTGACCAGGCTCAGCAGCATGTTGACATCCATGGTGGCAAAGTTGTTCAGCTTCATGAGGGTTGCTCGTTGTCCAGCAGGTGAAGTTGTTCGATGGCATCGCTGACGCTCTGCAGGTGCAGGCGAATGCTCTGGCGCGCCTCGGCCGGCAGATAGTCGGTGAGAGTGTGCTGCCAGCTTCCCGCCTCCGTCTTGAGCTGCTGGAACAAGGTGAGCCCCGCCGGGGTGAAGGAGACCAGGCTGATGCGCTTGTCCTGCACGCTGTTCTCGGTGAACAGGATGCCTTTCTCCACCAGACGATGGATCTCGCGGGAGATCCGTACCTTGTCCATGCCGCTCGCCTCCACCAGCTCCTTCTGGCTGATGGGGTAGTGGGGGCCGAGCACCATCATCAGGCGCCACTGGGGCACGGTGAGTTGGTACCGCTGCTGATAAAACTGTTCAAAGGTATCGCGCACCATCTCAGCGGCGTGAACCAGCTGATAAGGAGGGTAGTGCGCGAGCAGCTCAATGATCTTCGACATATGACATCCTGCTGTGGCGGCTGCATCGGGTGCAGTTTCTCTTGATACTTTGGCCTTGATGATACGTAACACAGGGGCATTTGTCTGACCAGTCACCAGAAAAATGTGCGTTTGCGCACGTGTTCTGTCATCGAATCGGCAATTGGGGTCTCAACTGGCCTGCTTGCCCGCACTCTTTCGCAGCCATATCAAGGCGTTGTGGGTCAGCCAGGCCTCGCGACTCTGCAAGGCGTAGAGCGCCGCCTCGTCACGGCTGCCTCCCTGCCAGCGGCGAGGCTCCTGCTTGGGCAAGCGGCGCTGGCCCAGCAAAGTGGCGGGCACATGGGGATTGACCTCCATTGCCGCCGCCAGATGAGGGCGCGCCGCCGCTTCCCCTTCGCAGACAAAGCTCATCAAGGCCTTGTTGTAAAGCAGCCAGCAGGAGGCTTCATCAAAGCGCACCAGCAGTTGTTGCAGGGCATCCCATTCCCCTTGCCAGGCATAGAGGGTGGAGAGGGGGTGGCGGCAAGCGGGCTCGTCGGCGCGACAGAGGGCGAGCAGGGCCAGGTACTCATCCCGTGCCTGCCCAAGCTGCCCAAGTCGCAGCAGGCAATCGGCTCGACCGGCCCTGGCCGCGATCAGAGGGCGTGCCTCGGGGACCTGCCAGCCATGGCCCGCGTGGGCTTGCCAGAATGCCTCATCGAACAGGAGGTTGGCATCGGCAATGATGCGCTCGAACCAGCCAAGGCGAGCGAGGGGATCGCGGCTCTCTGCCGCCAGCTCGAACCACTGCTGCCACTGGCGAGTCTGCTCGTTGTCCAGGGACGGGCTCTCTTCAGGCTCGGCCTCGTAGTGATCCTGGCCGAGCAGGAGGTTGAGGGCCGTCTTCATCTGCTGGCGTTGACGCTTGCAAAAATCGAGGAAGGGGGGCTCGCTGGCCGTAGCCTGGTGCAGCATCATGGCCATGGGCTTGTCGCGAAACAGGCAGAGCTCGGCCACCAGGCTGAAGCGATAGCGGGTCGCCGGATCGTTCAGGTCGGTCGGCGCCGGCCAGCAGGCTACCCCCTGACTGAAGCCATAGCTCCATTGGCCCAGAGGATGGCGCTTGTCAAACACCTGCTCCGGGTTGTCGGTAGAGAGGCGACACTGGCTCGGCAGGGCCAGCTGCGCGTCGTCGGCCTGGGCTTCCAGCTCGGCGATCAGGTGATGCAGCGCCTCGGCACTCTTCTCGTCCAGCGCCGCATCATGAGGCAGCAGGCCGGCCAGCGGATCTTGCCAGTCGGGGGCTACGGGCCCCGCCAGACGGGCGCACAGGAAGCCGTGCAGGGCGGGGTAACTCATCTCCTGCTGGCTGTGGGTCTGGATCCATCTTAAATGCGAAAGGGGACTCCCTCCGACGTAGGTGGGAGGGGAATTTCGCCGGGGCGTCAGCCCCGCTGGTTTTGAATGTATTGCTTGATCACCTCCAACGGTGCT
>NZ_JAPCIZ010000052.1:0-29967 GCF_027707725.1 Aeromonas sp. QDB25
ACAACCATGAACGGCTCAAAGTAAAACTAAACGGCCTGAGCCCGGTACAGTACCGAGCTCAGGCCATGTCATCCGCCAGCTAACGTGTCCAATAAATGGGGTTCACTTCACTCGGGCGGTTTTTTCTTGCGGCTAGCCCCGTCAGGGGTGGGGGAAGCAGGGAAGCGAGCGGCTGAACCTGTGCTCGAACACCAGGGAGGTCTCGAGGTGCACCACCTCTTCCCGGGAGGTGAAGTGATCGAAGACGAAATTGCGCAGGTGTTCGGTATCGGAGACGCACAGGTGCACCAGGAAATCATCCTTGCCGCCCATGTGGAACAGGCTGATCACCTCGGGCAGGGCCAGGATGGCGTCGCGAAACGCATCGATGATCTGGCGGCTGTGACGGGCCAGTTGCAGGGAGACCATGGCCTGGATGTGTCCGCCCAAGGCCTGGTAATCCACCTCGCAGTGCGCCCCCTTGAGCACGCCATCCTGCTGCAGCTTGCGCACCCGCTCCAGACAGGTGGACGGCGCCACCCCGACCAGGGCCGCCAAATCCTTGTTGGTCATGCCCGCATCGCGAAACAGATGGGCCAGGATGTCCAAGTCCAGTTGATCCAGGTTTCTCATCTTTACTCCTTGCATCGCTCGATTGTTTTAGACTCTGCCCGTAAACCGGGCCGAACACAACGCAGATTGACATCGCCTCCGGCCCCTCTATGCTGTGCCGCACCCGCGGGATGCCCATCCCATTGATCCCGACCACCACGAGGAACCCCATGCTCAGTGCCCATCCCTTCTGGAGCCTGGACGTTCCACGGCTCGACGGCCAGCTCCTGCTCACCCCCTGCCCCGGCAGCCAGCAAGTCCCCATGGCCCACGCCCTTGCCCAGCTGCAGCTGGCCGGTGCCGGCGGGGTGCTGACCCTGATGACGGAGGAGGAGCTGGCCCTGTGCGGGTCCCTCTCTCTCGGGCAGCTGGTGCAGGCCAGAGGCATGAGCTGGTTCCATCTGCCCATTGCGGATGACGAGGCACCGGATGCCGCCTTCGAACAGGCCTGGCCCGGGGTGCAACCCCGACTGCTCGCCCTGCTGCGCGAGGGACGGCACCTTGCCATTCACTGCCACGGCGGAAGCGGGCGTACCGGGCTGGCGGCCGCCCTGCTGCTGATGGCCCAGGGGTTGCCCCAGCAGGAGGCCATGACCCTCATCCGGGCCAGACGGCCACGGGCCTTCACCCTGGCCTGCCACCGTCACTGGCTCGATACCCGTGGACGGCGGCTGGCCGGGGCGGACTGATGGGCTCTATCCCTTGGGCTGCTGGTAGGTAAACACCTTGCCGATGTCTTCCACCTTGTAGCTGGTCAACTGGTAGACGTAATAGTTGAGCCAGTTGGAAAACAGCAGGTGACCGTGGCTACGCCAGGTGGCGCGCGGGGTCTGGCTTGGGTCGTTGTTCGGGTAATAGTTGACCGGAATGACGGGGGTGAGCCCGGCCGCCAGATCCCGCCGGTATTCCCCATCCAGGGTCAGGGCGTCATATTCCGGGTGGCCGGTGACGAACACCTGGCGACAATCCTTGGTGGCGGCCAGATAGACGCCCGCCTCTTCCGACTCGGCGAAGATCTGCAGATCGGTGTGGGCGCGGATGAGATCCCCGTCGAAGGCCGCATAGCGGGAGTGGGGCGCCACGAATTCGTCATCGAAGCCGCGCAGCAGCGCCTCGTGCTCGTCGAGGCGGTGGTGGCGATAGACCCCGGAGAGCTTCTCGCCGTGGGTCTGCTTTTCCATGCCGTACAAGGCTTTCAGCGCCGCCTGCACCGCCCAGCAGAGGAAGAGGGTGGAGGTGACATGCTGATGGGACCACTCGATGATCTCGACGATGCGGGGCCAATAGACCACCTCCTCGAACTCCACCAGCCCGAGCGGCGCCCCCGTGATGATCATGCCGTCGTAGTTGTTGCCTCTCACCTGCTCGAAGTCGTGATAGAAGTTCTCCAGGTGCGCCTGGGGCGTGTTTTTCGACTCCCGATCGTCGATGCGCAACAGATCCACGTCCACCTGCAAGGGCGAGTTGGAGAGCATCCGCATCAGCTGGATCTCGGTTTCTATCTTCTTGGGCATCAGATTGAGGATGAGCACCCGCAGCGGGCGGATGTTCTGGGTGACGGCCCGGGATTCCGTCATCACGAAGATGTTCTCCTGCCCCAGCACTTCGGCGGCGGGCAACTGGTCCGGGATCTTGATCGGCATGCTGACTCCCTGTACTGCATCGGTAAATATGTCTGGACATCTAGAAGCCTATAATAAAGCGCTCCCGCTGTCATCAGATACCTTTTGTATTCACCCCGCCCTTTGACTAGCATACGGCTCAGTGTGTCCCTCGTGCCCAACCCCATGACAGGAATCAAGATCTCCGTAGAACGGCTGCAAGTCGGCAATTATGTCTCCCTGCCTTTGGGATGGCGTGAGCACCCGTTTCTGTTCTCCAGCTTCAAGCTCAAGAGCGAGGAGGAGATCGAGCTCATTCGTCGCCTTGGCCTCAAGCTGGTGACCATCATTCCCGACAAGAGCGACACGCCGCCCAAGCCCCTCGGACAGACCCAGCCCCAGGCGGATGAGGTTGAGGGAGAGGGTCTCGTCGCCCGCCAGGAGGAGATGCAGCAGGAGAAACTGCGGCGCATCGAGCAGTTGCAGCGCTATCGCCGCGACCTGCAGCAGTGCGAGAAACAGTTCCGCCAATCCCTGGCCCAGGTGCGCAACCTCATGGGCAAGATCCAGTCCCGCCCCCTCAACGCCATCAGCGAGGCCCAGGAGCTGATCAACGCCATGACGGAGCAGCTCCTCTCGGTGGACGAGATGGTGCTGCACCTGGTCTCTGACAGCGATGATGGCAACAGCCTGCAGTTTCACTCCCTCAACGTCAGCGTGCTCAGCATGCTGCTCGCCCGGGAGTGCAAGTTGCCGGCCGAGGCGATCCGCCAGGTCGGCATGGGGGCACTGTTCCACGACATCGGCAAGCTGAGGATCCCGAGCCAGATCCTGCGCAAGACGGAGCCGCTGACCAAGCCGGAGCAGAACCTGATGGCCCAGCATCCCCGCTACGGCCTGGAACTGCTGGGGCTGGTCAGCGATTTTCCGGAAGCGGCCAAGCAGATAGTGCAGAACCACCACGAGTACCTGGACGGCACCGGCCCCCAGGGGCTCAAGGGGGATCAGCTCGATCCCCTCACCCAGATCGTCTCCCTCATCAACGAGTACGACAACCTCTGCCACCTGGAGGCCAAGGTACCCTACGCGGCCCTCGGCAGCCTCTACAAGCAGCGCAAGTCCCAGTTCAACGCCGATCACCTCGGCATGCTGATCCGGCTGATGGGGGTCTATCCCCCGGGCAGCGTGGTGCAGCTCTCCAACGGCCAGGTGGGGCTGGTGATGTCGGTCAACGCCTCCCGCCTGCTCTACCCCGCAGTGCTGGTATACGACCCCCGCATTCCGCGCCAGGAGGCGGCCATCATCGACCTCGACGCGGCCGGGCTGACCATCGCCAAGGTGATCCAGCCCAAACGCCTGCCCCCGGCGGTGTTCGAATACCTCAACCCCCGCACCCGGATCAGCTACTACTTCGAACACGGCAAGCCCTGAGAGGGCTGGCCCCACCCAAGGAGTCCCCATGCGCATCGAGATCATCAGCACAGGCGACGAGATAGTGACCGGCCTGGTGGTGGACACCAATGCCGCCTGGCTCAGCGCCCTCTTGCTGGAGCAGGGCTGGCAGGTGCGCCGCCGCGCCACCGTGGGGGACAACCTCGCGGATCTGACAGCCGTGCTGCAGGAGAGCGCCAACCGCGCCGAGGTGGTACTGGTGTGCGGGGGGCTCGGCCCCACGGCGGACGACCTCACCGCCCAGGCCGCGGCCGAGGCGTTTGACCAGCCCCTGACCCTGTTCCCGGACTGGCTCGCCACCATGGCCGAACGCTATGCCAGCCGGGGCCGCACCATGGCCCGGAGCAACACCAAGCAGGCCTGGCTGCCCCGGGACTGCGAGATCCTCGACAACCCGGTGGGCACCGCCTGCGGCTTTGTGGTCCGCCACCCGGCCAGCCACGGCCAGAGCCGGCTTTTCTTCACCCCGGGCGTGCCGTTCGAGTTCAAGCAGATGGTGCGCGAACAGATCATGCCCCGCCTCAAGGCGCTGGCCGGGGAAGAGACCGACACCGAGCTGCGCCGTTTCTACACCTTCGGCGTCTCGGAGTCCGCCCTCAGCGACATGCTGGATGCGGCCCCCTGGCCTGCCGGCATCGAGCTGGGTTACCGCTCCTCCATGCCCCTCATCGAGCTCAAGCTCATCGGCCACGGTGCCAGCACCGCCGACATGGACGCCGCCGAGGCGAGGCTGCTTGCGGCCATCGCCCCCTGGCTGGTGGGGCGTGGCAACGAGGCGCCTGCCAGCCAGATCCTGGCCTTGCTGGGGGAGCGGTCGCTGCACCTGCAAGAAGGAGAGAGCCGGGGCGCCCTGCTGACCATGTGTCACGGGCACCCGGCACTGACCGCCGGCTTCAGCCACACCCTGAGCGACGATCTGACTCAACTGGCGGTGCCCGCCGCCCCCCTGAGCCTCACCATAGGCCGTGCCGGGCCGGACGGCGTGCCGCTGCTGCTCTGCGCCGACGGGCAACTGCACGGCCAGACGCTCAGGGTCAGCCACCCGGATCCCGCGAGCGGTCGCCGGATCCTCGCCTTCGCCGCCCTCGACATGCTGCGCCGCCACCTGCTGGGGCTGCCGGTGCTCGCCGATTACCTCACCCTGACCCGAACGGCCAGGTGCCAGGAGGGCGCCCGGGGCTAGAAGTGAGCCAAGCCTGCACCGCCATGGACCCAGTACCCGGCGAGCGCCAGGGTCAGCAGGCAGAAGGCCCTCTCGTAACCCCCGCCGCTCTTGAGGGGCAGGCCGGGCAGGCGAAAGCGCCGACGCCAGGGCCAGAGCAGGGGAATGCCCATGGGGGTGAGCCAGTCCCCCAGCAGATGGCTGAGATAGCCCACGATGAGGGCATCCTTCACCGCCCCCGACAGCAACCAGGGGGCTTCCACCTGGGCCAGCCCCCAGACCCCCATCCCCACCGCCAGCAGGCTGTGGGTGAAACCGCGATGGCCGAACAGCCGGGAGAGCGGCCCCGAGATCCAGGGCAGTTGCCGCCCGAGCAGGGAACGGGGGTGATCGAGATCCGGCAGCAGGGCGCTCGCCAGGGCCATGGGGACGATGTGCCACAGGCTGGCATCGGCCAGGGCCGGAGTCAGTTCGACCTTGTGGGCAAGCAGGACGCAGGTGACGGAAAACAGCAGGTGGCCTTGGGCGGTCATGGGGCTCGTTCGGTTGGACAGAAAAAGGTGCTGATCGATGGCGACCAGGTTCCTCGCCCTGGGGCGGCGGCAGATTAAAATCCTTCTTTTCCTGCCTGGCAAGGTGATTTGCGTCGCCTCCTTGAACGTGATGGACACTCTGGATAGCGAAAGCATAAAACGTCAGCATATTGCGCTAAAAAACCGCAATGGAGCCCATGGCATGGCCGGCTCCGCCTCTCTCCCGTCAGCCGATATTTCCTCAACCCGGCTCACCCATTTGCATTCAGATCGTTGACCCGGAAGGAAAAATACCCGAATACTGCGCGTTGGATCCGCCCCGGCGGCATTGGATGCCGGCAAGGAGAGGCCCCGGCATGGGGCAAACCGGACAGGGACAACGAAGGAGGGCCCGGTGTTAAGCAAAGCGTGGTTTCAGCTGTCGGCCGACATGAGCTATGTCTGCCTGCGCATCACCCCGGGCCTCACCGAGCCCATCCAGGAAAGCGACGTCCTGGCCCTGCTGCGACTCTCCAACTGTCGGCGCTACGAACCCCTCGGCGAGGGGATCCGCGAAGCCGTCACCCTGCTCAACGCCCTCATCGCAGAGCCGGATGCCCCCGCGCATCCGCCAGTCCCCATTGCCCGGCGCCAGGATGCCAGGCTGCTCATCCAGGTGGACAAGGACCAGATGAGCGCCAGGGCGCAAATCACCGCAGACTGGGGCGGCCAGCCCCTGACCCTGGCCCGGTTGCAGGAGGCCCTGGCGGCCAGCACGGTCAAGCAGGGGGTGAGTGAGCGACTGCTTGCCGCCGCCATCCAGGCGGCGGGTGAGGCGGCCCCCGGTGCCCAGCTCAATCCCGTCATCGCCCTCGGCAAGGCCGCCAGGCACGGTCTGGATACCCGCCTGGAGCGGCTGGTGGAGACCGCAGCCGAGCGGATCCTCAAACCCCAGGAGCGGGATCACGGCAAGGTGGACATGCGCGACCTCGGCACCCTGCTCACCGTCAAGGCGGGGGCGTTGCTGATGCGCAGGCACCCCGCCACCCAGGGCATCGACGGCTTCACCGTGACGGGCCAGACCCTGACCGCCCGCTACGGCAAGGAGAGCGCCATGACGCCGGGTGACGGCACCTGCCTCTCCCCCGAGGATCCGGACCTGCTGCTGGCGACACGCCCGGGACTCCCCTGTCAGGAGCGTGCCGGGATGCGGGTCGACGAGGTGCTCAACGTCAAGCAGGTCGACATCCGCCACGGCCACGTCGAGTTCGAGGGATCCCTGCTGGTCACCGGGGACGTCATGCCCGGCATGCGCGTCAAGACCAGCGGGGACGTGGTGATCGGCGGCTTCGTCGAGGGCGGCTACATCGAATCCGGCGGCACCATCACGGTGCGCAACGGCATCATAGGGCGCAAGCTGGCGGACGACGAATACCTCTGCCACCTCAACGCCGGGGGGGAGATCCACGCCAGCTATGCCCAGTACGCCAGGCTGGAGGCCGATGGCGACATCCATATCCTGAGCCAGCTCAGCCACTGCTATTGCCGCAGCGGCCAGGATCTCAAGGTGGGGGACAGCGCCATGCGCAAGGGGCACCTCATCGGCGGCATCAACATCGCCAACCGGCTCATCATGGCCCCGGTGCTCGGAGCCTCGGCGGCCAACCGGACCCGGTTGCAGATCCTCGGTGGCTATTTCAGCCAGAAGGAGCAGGAGCTGGCGCTGCGCCAGCGCAAACAGACCTGCGCCGAGCAGATAGACAAGCTGCAGGATCTCATCCTGCGGCTGCTGCAACTGCCTCGTGACAAGCGCAATCCCGAGACCCTGCAGAAGATCAAGGCGCTGCGCACCCGCCAGTTCGACGAGAGCAAGAGCCTGGACGAGCAGCTCGCCGAGGCGCAGCGGGAGCTGCAAGCGCTCATGGCCAACATGGACATCATCGCCACCCAGCGCCTCTTCCCCGGCGTCGAGGTGGAGATGGCCCACCACCACAACAGGGTCGACATCGAGCACGGCCCCATCCACTTCGCCATCCGGGAAGATCAGCTGCAACTGACCCCCTACCAGGGCCAGCGCTGAGGGGCAACGTGCCCCCGCGTCGGCAGGCGGCGTGATCCCGGCGGCGATTTTCGCTACACTCGGCCTCCCCATGGCCCCATCGGGCGGGCCGGCCAGACTCAGGTAGTGAGAAGATGTACAAGCTGATCGCATTGGATATGGATGGCACCCTACTGACCCCAGAGGGCCGAATCTCCCCCCGCACCCAGGCCGCCATCGCGGCAGCCCGCGCCAGGGGCGTGACCGTGGTGCTGGCCTCCGGCCGCCCGCTGGAAGGCATGACCGCCGCCCTGACCGAGCTGGGCCTCACCGGCCAGGATGACTACGTCATCTGCTACAACGGCGCCCTGGTGCAGCAGGTGTCCGAGCAACGCATCATCCGCAGCCAGTTGCTGACCGGCAGCGACGCCCGTGCCATCGCCCACCTGGCCTGTGAGCTGGGGGTGAACATCCACGGCTTCTCCGTCCGCCAGGGGCTCATCAGCCCCAGGATCAGCCCCTACACCGAGCACGAATCCCGCCTCATCGGTCAACCCATCAACCTGGTGGACTTCGCCACCCTGCCCGACGACGAGCAGATCATGAAGGTGATGATGATTGACCCCGAGCCCCTGCTCTCCCGTGCCATCGCCCAGCTGCCCGCCGAACTCCACGAGCGCTATACCGTGGTGCGCAGCGCCCCCTACTTCCTCGAGTTCATGAACAAGCGCAGCAACAAGGGCACCGGCGTCGCCGCCCTGGCCGAGCACCTGGGGCTGGATGCCTCCCAGGTGATCGCGGTGGGGGATGCGGGCAACGATCACCACATGATCGCCTACGCCGGACTCGGGGTCGCCATGGGCAACGCCACCGACGAGATCAAGGCGCTGGCACAGCACACCACGGGGCGCAACGATGAAGACGGGGTCGCCCAGGTGATCGAGCGTTTCATCCTGAACGCCTGAGTCGACAAGGGGCCCTGTGGGCCCCTTCTGCTATCCGGCCGCCCGGCCAGATGTTTAATATATCCACCATCAAATCTCTCGCCGCACCAGCCCCTCCCCCTCAAGTCCCTTTAAATGGGACTCTCAGCCGTATCCCGGCATCAACGGTTAACATAATTGCATCATTTCGTTTGACATATTGAACGGCCTTGGCAGACTGGAGGCAGGATCCAGGCTGTCGTTGCCAAGGCTGACCGACGATTCTGGCACGCTGGCGCGACCCTGATCCCACGACCATGCCTTGAGGCATGCCCTTGCGAGCCGAGGCGGCAAGGGCCTTCCCAAGGCGCAGGATGAGACCGCCAAGGATAGCCAAGGTGACCTATGCCCAACCCCAGTTCCCATAACAAACCCGTCGTGCTGATGACCATGGGGGCCCAGGCCCGCAGTGGCCACGCCTACCAGGTCATGACCCACAAATACATCAAGCCTCTGGTGGAGATCAGCGGCTGCGTGCCGCTGCTGGTGCCCACCTGCTGTGGCACCGAGGATCTGGAGCAGTATCTGGACCTCGCCGACGGAGTCTATCTGAGCGGTGCTGGCTCCAACATCGATCCTGCCCTCTATGGCCAGGAGAACCTCACCCCGGAGAAGCCCCAGGACAGGGACAGGGATCTGTTCGATATTCCCCTGGTGCGCGCCGCCCTCGACCGTGGCCTGCCGATCCTCGGGATCTGCCGCGGCATGCAGGAGATCAACGTGGCCCTGGGGGGCGACATTCACCAGAAGGTCTATTGCGAGCCGGGTTATGACGATCATCGGGAGGATGCGGATGACCCGGTGGACGAGCAGTATGGCGAGAGCCATCAGGTCGAGCTGGTGCCCGGTACCTGGCTGGCCGAGCTGATGGGGCAGCCGTCGATTCCGGTCAACTCCCTCCATGGGCAGGGGATCAAGACGCTGGCCAAGGGGCTGGCCCCCCTGGCCCATGCCGAAGACGGGCTGATCGAGGCGATCCACGCTCCCGCCCTCTCCCCCTTCCTGCTGGCGGTGCAGTGGCACCCGGAGTGGAAGGCCAGCGAGAACCCCCACTCCATCAAGCTCTTCACCGCCTTTGGCGACGCCTGCCGCCGGTTCAGGCAGCAGGTCGGCTAGTCGCCGACCCCTTGCCCTTGAGCCGGGCAGGGCCCCGTGCATCGGGGGCTGCCCGGAGGCATCCGACGTGGCGGGCCTGTGACCCCCCCACGCCATCAAGCTGTCCACTGCCTTCGGCGACGCCTGCCGCCCGCTCAGGCAGCAGACGGGCTAGTCGCCAAATCCCTTGCCCTTGAGCTTGGGCAGGGCCCCGCGATCAGGGCGCAGGGTTCGGCAGACATCCAGCCCCTTGAGGCCCCGCTGGATATGGTCCGGGGCCTGCCCGAGCACCATGCCGTTGCCGCGATAGAGCCGGGCATCCTCCAGCTCGAACAGCTCGCCGCCGATGAGCAGTTGCTCCCGGCCATTCACCACCTTGCCCCGTTTCAGGGGCAAGGTCATGTCCACCTGGATCTCGCCGGTGGCACACCCCTCGCGCCAGCGCGCCTCGTTGGAAAACGGGGAGATGGCGATCTCCCGCCAGGATCCGTCCCTGAACTCCATCCGGTAACGGTCTTGCACCAGATCGCATCCCGCCAGCACCATGGGGATCGCCAGCCAGATGACACCCTTCATTCCATTCACGCCCTTGCTCCCTTGTTGTTATTGCCAGATATAGATCACGGAATCTGTCCCTCACCCCCAGCTCGGAGCAGCAGGGTGGCCAGATCCTGCAGCTGCCCCAGCTCCACATCCGGCAGCAGCGACAGCGACTGCCAGGACTGACCGCTCTCGTTGAGCCAGGCGGCCCGAAAGCCGTGCAGCCTGGCACCCAGCACGTCGGTCACCGGGTGATCCCCCACATGAAGGATGCGGCCGGGGGCCAGCCCCAGGGCCTCTTGCACCTGCACGAACATGTCGGGCGCCGGTTTCATTCTGGCTCCCGCCCCCGCCTTGCAGACCAGGGTGAAGTAGCCAGCCAGACCCGCCTGCTCCAGATCCAGGTTGCCGTTGGTGATCACCGCCAGCGGGTAGCGCGCCGCCAGACGAGCCAGCAGGGCGTGAGTCGCCTCGCTCACCTCTATCTTCGAGCGCTCGGCCATGAAACCGGTGAACACCGCCCGAGCCTGCTGCTCCGCCAGCCCGGGCTCCATGCCCCCCTGCACCAGGGCCTCGCGAATGCCCCGCTGGCGCGCCAGGCTGACGTCGTGGCTCAGCGCCGGGTGGTCCAGCAGCAACTGGCGCTTGAGCGCGAGCCAGCGCGGCTTGTCCAGCATGGCGGTAGCCAGGTATTCGCTGCGCAGGTGGTCCAGCATCCACTGTTCCGCCCGCGCGATGGCGGGGCCGTTGTCATAGAGGGTGTCGTCCAGATCGAACGAGATGGCGGCCACCGGCTGCCAGCGACGGTAAAACTGCATGGCTGTTCCTCTTTACTCCTCATCCTCTGGCGTTGCGAGCTCCCGCCTGACCCGGGCGACGTGGAGATTGTCATCCCCGCAGATCGCACACCACATCACTCATCCTCCGGCGTTTCCGGATCCCGCTTCGCCCGCGGGTGGGCACTGTCATATACCTTGGCCAGATGCTGGAAGTCGAGGTGGGTATAGATCTGGGTGGTGGAGAGATCCGCATGCCCCAGCAGCTCCTGCACCGCCCGCAGGTCGCCGGAGGATTCCAGCATGTGGGTGGCGAAGCTGTGGCGCAGCTTGTGGGGGTGCACGTGGGCATTGAGAGCCTGCTTGTTGCCCCAGCCGTCGAGCCGCTCCTGTACCGAGCGGGCCGAGAGCCGCTGCCTGCGCTTGGAGACGAACAATGCCTCCCCCTCGTCACCGGCCAGCAGGGGGCGTACCTTGAGCCACTTGTGCAACCACTCCACCGCCATCCGCCCGATGGGCAGCACCCGCTCCCGCGAGCCCTTGCCGATCACCCTGAGCTGGCGCTCCTCGAGCTTCACGTCCGCGAGGTTGAGCCCCACCAGCTCGGCAAGACGCAGGCCGGAGGAGTACATCAGCTCCATGATGGCGCGATCCCGTACCGCCAGCGGATCCTGCTCGTCGGTGATGTTGAGCAGCTGATACATCTCGTCCACGTCCAGGTTCTTGGGCAGGGGCCGCCCCTGCTTGGGGGTGACGATGCCCCGCGCCGGGTTGGCGGTGAGCCGCCCCTGGCGCACCTGCCAGTCGCAGAAGCTGCGCAGGGCCGACACCTTGGTGGCAAGGGAACGGGGCGCCAGCCCCCCCTTGTGCATCCGGGTCACCAGACTGCGCACCTGGCTCGCCTCGAGCCGGGCCCAGTCGTCGACCCCGAGCTTCACCAGCTCGGCGGTCATGGCTTCCAGGTGGGCCTGATAGTTGCTGCGGGTGTGGGGGCTGAGCTGGCGCTCGACCCGCAGGTATTCGATAAAGGCGTCCAGCTCCCCCGCCAGTGCGACCGGCAGGGGGTCGGCGGCAGGGGGCGTCTTGGCAGGGGATCGGGTCGTTGCCTTAGCCACGGGCCAGCTCGGGCAGACGCAGCTGCAGCAGACGCCCCAGCTGACCCAGCAGCAGGGTGTCGTTGTGGGGGGTGAAGTGGCTGGGATCCGAGCTCGCGAAGGCCAGCACGCCGAGCTCCCCGAGCCGCATCAGGGCCACCGAGTTGACCAGCACATCATTGCCAAACAGCGCCTGCTTCTCGCTCTGGTTGAGGCGGCCGAAATAGTAGTCCGTGCCGGGCAGGCGCTGCCCCAGCAGTTGTTCGAGCTGTTTGCCCTGCGCCAGGAAACGCTGCTCGGGGCCACTCAGCTGGAAATGCCTGGGATTGAGCCAGAGCCGCAGGCCGGTGAGTCGCAGCCGCTGGACGAAGGCCTTGCCCATCACGGCGCTCAGCTCGAACAAGGTCTGGCAGCCGTAGATCTCCCCGTAGAGATCCGCGTAAACCCGAAAGATCCGCTCGTTCTCGCTGGCGACCCCCATCAGTTCGGTGATCTCCTGCTCCAGCTGCTCGATGCGCTCCCGCTGTCTGTCCAGCTGGCGCTCCACCAGGGAGATGGTGCCCTTTTGCGCATGGGGAATGCGGATCTTGTCCAGCATGGCCCCGTGACGCAGGAAAAACTCGGGATAACGGGCCAGGTACTCCAGCACTGTGGCTTCATCCACCAGTGATTCCTGCCGTTTGAGTTCGCTCATAACTTGGTTGATCCATCCGAAAAAGGGGCCAAGGGCCCCGATATGATCCGTTGATGGAGCGGGATCACCCGCTCCTTGTCTACAACTCTATCTGGCCGTCAAAGACGTGCTCGGCCGGCCCCGTCATGTAGACGGGCTGACCCGGTCCCTTCCAGGCGATGGTCAGCTTGCCACCCGGCAGGGTGACGGTGACCCGCTCCTTGAGCTTGCCCTGGCTGATGCCTATCACCACGGCCGCACAGGCCCCGGTCCCGCAGGCCAGGGTCTCCCCCACCCCGCGCTCGAAGACCCGCAGCTTGATCTCGCTGGCGTTGACCATCTCCATGAAGCCGACGTTGACACGCTCGGGGAAGCGCTCGTGGCGCTCCATGATGGGTCCCAGGGTCTCCACCGGCGCATCGGCCACCGAGGGCACCTCGATGACGCAGTGAGGGTTGCCCATGGAGACGGCGCCGCACATCACGGTGTGATCCTGGGCCCGCAGCAGATACGTCTTCTCCGCCTTCTGGGCACGGAACGGGATCTTGCCCGGCTCGAACTGGGGCACCCCCATGTTGACCGTGACCTGGTTCTCCCCTTCCAGCTGCAGAGTGATGCGGCCCCGGGCGGTGCTGACCGCGATGCGATCCCGGTTGACCAGCCCCTTGAGACGCACGAAACGGGCGAAGCAACGGGCCCCGTTGCCGCACTGTTCCACCTCGCTGCCGTCGGCATTGAAGATGCGGTAATGGAAGTCGAGCTCGGGGTCATAGGGCGGCTCCACCAGCAACAGCTGGTCGAAGCCGATACCGAAGTGACGATCCGCCAGCTTCTTGATGATGTCGTTGCTGAAGAACACCTTCTGGGTGACGCCATCCACCACCATGAAGTCGTTACCGAGGCCGTGCATTTTGGAAAACTCAATCAACATCGCGCGTTCCTGTCTCACCGTTAATCACGCTCTCACATGGAGGAACGCTGAAAATCCATCCATCACGGCAGCAGGTGCTCGCCACGCCAGAGATCCGCCAACTGCTCCCGCTCACGGATGAGGTGCGCCTGGTCACCGTCCACCAGCACCTCGGCCGCACGGGGTCGGGTGTTGTAGTTGGAGGACATGGTAAAGCCGTAGGCGCCGGCGGAGCGCACCGCCAGCAGGGAGCCCTCGGCAATCGCCAAGGTACGCTCCTTGCCGAGGAAGTCGCCGGTCTCGCACACCGGGCCCACCACGTCATAGAGTGCCTTCTCGTGGGTCGCGCGGCTGTCCACCTCGATGATGTTCATCCAGGCGCCATAGAGGGAGGGGCGCAGCAGATCGTTCATGCCGGCGTCGATCAGGGCGAAGTTGCGGGTCTCGCCGGGTTTGAGGAACTCGACCCGGGTCAGCAGCACACCGGCGTTGGCGACGATGGCGCGGCCCGGTTCGAACAAGAGGGTCAGATCCCGGCCCGCCAGCTTCTGCTTGAGCGCCTCGGCATACTCGGTGGGGTGCGGCGGCTGCTCGGCGCCGTAGTTGACCCCCAGGCCGCCGCCCACGTCCAGGTGATGGATGTGGATGCCTTCCGCCGCCAGCTCGTCGATGAGCTTGAGCAGCTTGTCCGCCGCCTCCATAAAGGGATTCAATTCAGTGAGTTGCGAGCCGATGTGGCAATCCACCCCCTTGATCTCGATGTGGGCCATGGCCGCTGCCTTGCGGTAGATGGCGGGCGCCTGTTCGATGGGGATGCCGAACTTGTTCTGCTTGAGGCCGGTGGAGATATAGGGGTGCGTGCCTGCGTCGATGTCCGGGTTGACCCGCACCGAGACCCGCGCCTTCTTGCCCATGCTGCCTGCGACCCGGTTGAGGCGCTCCAGCTCGGCTTCGGACTCCAGGTTGAAGCAGAGGATCTCTTTTTCCAGCGCAAGGCGCATCTCGGCTTCGCTCTTGGCGACGCCGGAGAAGACCACCTTGGCCGGATCACCGCCCGCCGCCAGCACCCGGGACAGCTCGCCGCCGGAGACGATGTCAAAGCCCGAACCGAGGCGTGCCAGCAGATTGAGCAGGGCCAGGTTGGAGTTGGCCTTGACCGCGTAGCAGATCAGGTGGGGAATGTCGCCAGCCGCCTGGTCGAAGGCATGCCAGTGGCGTTCCAGGGTGGCGCGGGAGTAGACATAGAGCGGAGTGCCGTACTGGTCGGCAAGCTGTTGCAAGGGAAGCTGTTCGGCCTGAAGCTGACCGTCTGCGTCGTAGTTAAAGTGATCCAAGGGGGCGGTTCCTTCCTAGATTATTGCGGCGCGGCCTCTGAGGCCGGTGTAGCGGTCGCAGGCGAGGCGGCTTGCGGTGTACTCTCTGTCTTGGGCTGTGTCTGCTCTGCAGGTGCGGGCTGTTCGGCCGGCGGCATGTAGAGCGGCCCCGTCAGGCCACAGGCGGCCAACCCGAGCGACAGCGACGCGGCAAACAGGCACTTGGTGAACTGGGTAATCATAATGGTTCGCTGCGAAAAAATTTTTGGCCCTCTATAATCGCACTCACATTGTTAAAAGCAACAGGATAAACCGATGAAGGATCACGAGTATCACGCCCTGACCGACGCCTTTTTCCAGTATGTGGAAGACACCATCGACGAGGGGTATCCGGATATCGACTGCGAACGCGCCGGCGGGGTGCTGACCTTGAGCTTCGAGAACAAGACCAAGGTCATCATCAACAAGCAGGAGCCCCTGCACCAGATCTGGGTCGCCACCCGGGAGAACGGCTTCCACTTCGAGCTGCGCGGTGACAGCTGGATCGACAACCGCTTCGGTGACGAGCTCAAGGCCCTGCTGACCCGGGCCTGCACCACCCAGGCCGGCGAGCCCGTGGTCTTCTCATGACGGATCTGCATCCAGAAGGTGCCCGCCATGCGGTGATCTGGCTGCACGGGCTGGGGGACTCCGGCGCCGGCCTCGCCCCCCTGGTGGAGGCGCTGGCCCTGCCCGCCGACCTGCCCGTCCGCCATCTGCTGCCGGATGCTCCCGAGCGCCCCATCACCATCAACATGGGCTACCGGATGCGCGGCTGGTACGACATCAAGAGCTTCGAGGATCCGGCGGATCGCGCCGTGGAGTCCCATGTCAGGGAGTCAGCGGCCCGTATCGCCTCGCTGATCGACCAGTTGGTGGCCGAGGGTTTCGCCCCCGAGCGCATCGTGCTGGCCGGCTTCTCCCAGGGGGGCGTCATCGCCTCCTTCACCGCCCTGCGCCATCCGGTGCCCCTGGCAGGCCTGCTCTGCATGTCCACCTACCTTGCGGTACCCGATGCCCTGCCCGGCGAGATGAGCGAGGCGGCCCGCGTCCTGCCCATCTGCTACATGCACGGCATCTATGACGACGTGGTGAACCTCTCCATGGGCTGGGACGCCAAGAACCGGCTGGAAGCGGCGGGACTCAGCCCCGAGTGGCACGAATACCCCATGCGCCACGAGATCTGCCGCCCCCAGCTGGGCGACATTCGCAGCTGGTTGCTGGCCCGCCTCGGCGCCTGATTGTCGGATCACGGGTAAGACAACGGCCTGCATCAGCAGGCCGTTTGCTTTCATCCCTGACGGCGATGCTCGACGGCATCCCCCACTGGCCGCGGCCCCCTCCACGCCAGATTCCCGCACCACGGATAGGACAACGGCCTGCATCATGCAGGCCGTTTGCCATCTTGCCGGTGTGGTTATCAGCGTATCATCCTACTTCCCGCGCCGCTCCTGGGGTGTCCCGCTGCGGGCTCTGGCTGCGGTAGGGGATCACATCGAGTTTGTCACCCACCTGCACGATTTCGTAGTACTGGGGAAGGTTGAAGTTGCTGAACTGACCCGCATTGCTGAATCGCTCGTGACCCGAGGTGTAGAACCGGTTCACCCCCTGTACCAGTTCGTCCTTGTTGCCGGCGAAGTGCTGGTAGATCTCCACCCGGTTCGCCTCGTCCAGGATATAGATGTTGGTGCCTGCATCCCGGGTATCGAAGAAGAACTGCACCAACCCTTCGCTGGCGTAGGCGTCGACGATGCCGGGCAGGTGCTGGCTGTGAGTCTTGTCGAGGCGCAGCGGCAGGTGATCCAGCTTGTTGTGGGAGATGTGACGGTAAAAATCGATGGCGTTTTCCAGCTTTTTGACCGACACCCCGCGCCGCTCGAAGAAGATGCCGTACTTCTCCTTGCCGAGCGCCAGCGTCTTGACCAGCTGCTGCTTGTCCCGGGCCAGACGCAGCTCGATGCATTCAGCCACAAGCTGCTGGAAGCGGGTGCGCACCAGGGAGCGGAAGTGCTGGCTGTAGCAGAACACCTCGATCATCTCGGGGGCCGCGGCGTCCTGGTGCATCTTGCCGAGGATGGTGGTAAGGGCGTCCACCACGGCTTCCTCTCCCTCGAAGTGCAGGGTGCGGATCTCGCTCCAGGAGTTGCGATAGACGAGATCCACGGATCCCACCAGACACTCCTGGTTGCGACCGAACGAGAAGACATCGGCGGCGTTGGCATCGAACTCGATCACCTGCCCCACCCAGTGGCTGGACGGGTCCGTCTCCAGGTTCAGGAAGATGGAGAGCTGGCGGATCTCGCACGGCCGGCTCAGGGCCAGGTTGGTCGCACGGGGATACTTGACCGGGAAGGTCCCGGAGAGATCGCGACAGAACTGATGCAGGTTGTCGATGTGCAGATCCGAGCCCTGGTTGAACAGGTGCACCCGGGACTGGGGCGTCAGCAGGCCGTTGAAATAGGCCCAGGCCACCAGCTTGCTTATGTAGCCGTTATATTCGAGCGGCGCCCGGCCGATGATGTCGGCGGGTTCGAGGGAATGCTTGTAGAGATACCAGCCGGCGCGATTCAGGCGGCCGTGGGGCACCTGTACCAGGCTGAGATCCGGCTCGCCGAGATCCGGTGCAATCTTGAGGTTGATGCGCTGCACCTTGCCCGGCAGGCTCTCGAATGCGGCATAGAGCTTGCGCGACAGGATGCCGATGTCTTCCGGGTTGATGGACTCGCTGATGTTGTTGCGCCGGGCGAACTGGATGAGATTGCGGTAGCTCTGCATCAGGGCCTCCAACAACTCGGCGTAGGCCACCTTGACGTCCTCGACCTTCCACTCCTGGCGGTGATCAAGGTGGTAAAGTCGCTCCGGACTCCAGCCCCAGTAGGCCACCAGCTGGGCCATCTGCTCCCGGCGCCAGTCCGGGGAGTGATCTTCCTTGGGATGGCTCAGCCCGTCGCACACCTTCAGATAGAAGCAGCGACGCACCAGATCGAGGCGCTGCATGTCGCCGATGGACTTGAGGTAGTTGGTCACCTTGTCCAGCATCAGGCAGTAGTTGTCGAGGCGGTAGTGCATCCCCTCGTTGTGCTGGAACCAGTCGCGACTGGTCACCGACAGCAGCCGGGTGTTGGGATACTCGTGGGAGTAGGCCTCCATCAGCACCGACTTGAGCACCGCCTTGTAGGGGGAGTCGATCCCCTTGTAGAGCTGCCACAGGGCGGAGCCGAAATACTCCTCGGCAGGAATGCGATCAAAGCCCCCCAGATCGAGCCAGTCATCCTGGCTCAACTTGCCGTGGGCAAACAGGCCGTTGACGTAGTCGTCGTAGTGATCGTCATATTCGGCCGGCACCAGATACCAGAGCAGCCGCTTGCCGGCGATGTGCATGGCGCTGCGGTAGAACTCGTCGAGCAGCAGCAGGTGCTGGGCGCTGCCGCAGCTCTCCCCCTGCATCTGGGCATCGTTGCGCTGACGGAACTTGTCTTCGGGGATCAGGAAGAAGTTGAGATCGACCCCCCGCTGCTCCGCCCACATGGAGAGGTGCTGGCACTTCTGTTCCAGCAGGGCGAGGCGCTCGCTCGACAGACCGGCCACGTGACAGACCCAGATGTCGAGATCCGAGTGGCAGCACTGCCCGATGGAGGAGGTGCTCCCCATGGAGTAGAGGCCCTGGATGGACTTGTCGTGGGTACTGAGACCGCCCTGGCAGTTGGCGTTCTGGCAGAGATCCTGGATGAAGGCCTGCTGGGCCTCGTTGGCGACAAAACTCCAGATACCATGAGGCACATCCCCTGCCACATAACCGGGCAACAGGGGGTGATTGAAGTGCAGCATGACAGGCAGCAAGTGGAAAACCTGCTGCCCGTAGCGACTCATGAGATCCAGCGCTCGTTGCGTCTTGAGACGATTGAGTTCGTCGTAGCGCGCCACCAGCGTGTCGAGTTTAACCAGCAATGCCCTACCTATGGGGAAGAGAAATGACGCACCAAAACGGGGAGACGTCAAAAAAGTGTGATCATGTTAACAATGCAAACAGCAGTGGTAAACAAGCCCGCACACAATCACCGGATTATTTCTGACCCCGTTCGTAACGGTATCAGCAGAAAGCAATAAAATTGCTTATTTTCAATGACTTAAAACCAATTATTGGCTGAATGAAAATAATTTTCAGCCCCCGTTTTTGAGCTTGGCCCCGCTTTTGCGGGCTGCGCCATGAAAGCCCCTGCAAAGGGTGGTAAGATCGTTTTCCTCTCAAAAGATGAAACAACTGATTGATATGGCAGCCCGAACCCTGAAAATTGCCACTCGAAAGAGCCCACTGGCCCTGTGGCAGGCCAATTTTGTGAAAGATCGGCTGGAGGCACTCCATCCGGATCTGCAGGTCGAACTGGTGCCCATGAGCACCCAGGGTGACAAGATCCTCGACACCCCCCTCGCCAAGGTCGGCGGCAAGGGGTTGTTCGTCAAGGAGCTGGAGACTGCCATGCTGGAGGGGCGTGCCGACATCGCTGTCCACTCCATGAAAGACGTACCCGTGGAGTTCCCCGACGGACTCGGCCTGCACACCATCTGTGAGCGCGAAGACCCGCGTGATGCCTTTGTTTCCAACCATTTCAACCAGATAGACGAGCTGCCTCAAGGGGCCGTGGTCGGCACCTCCAGCCTGCGCCGTCAGTGCCAGCTGCGCGCTGCCCGCCCTGATCTCGTGATCCGCGACCTGCGGGGCAACGTCAACACCCGCCTCGCCAAGCTGGATGCCGGTGAATATGACGCCATCATCCTGGCCGCCGCCGGCCTGAAACGGCTGGAGATGGCCCATCGCATCGCCGCCTTCATCGAGCCCGAGCAGAGCCTGCCCGCCAACGGCCAGGGGGCGGTCGGCATCGAATGCCGCCTCGACGATCACGAGCTGCACGCCCTGCTGGCGCCGCTCGAACACCCCGAGACCCGCATCCGGGTGCTGACCGAGCGCGCCATGAACCGCGCCCTGCAAGGGGGCTGTCAGGTGCCCATCGGGGCCTATGCCCTGGTACAGGGAGAAGAAGTATGGCTGCGCGGCCTGGTGGGCAGCCCGGACGGTGCCCGCGTCATTCGCGACGAGATCCGCGGCCCCCTGGCAGAGGGCGAGGCACTGGGCCACACCCTGGCCCAGCGCCTGCTGGCCGCCGGCGCCGACGTCATCCTGGCCGAGGTCTACCGGGCATGAGTGCAGTACGGACCGGTTCGCGGTCATCTGCCCGGAGCGCCCCCTGATGGTCCCCCTGGTGGTGCGCCCGGCCGCCCAGGCCAACCAGCTGGTGCAGATGCTGCACCAGCTGGGTCATGCACCGCTCTGCTGTCCGTTGCTGGAAACCCGGCCGGGATGCGACCTCCCTCACCTGGGTGACATGCTGCGGGAGGCGGACCTCGTTATCGCCGTCAGCATGCATGCCGTTCATTTTGCACATCATTTTCTGTTGCAAACTGGTCAGACCTGGCCACATATTGATTACTTTGCAGTCGGTCAGGCGAGTGCGGATGCCTTCGCCGAGGCGGGCATCCAGGCCCTGTGCCCGGCCGATCCCCGCAGTGAAGGGCTGCTGGCCCTGCCGGCGCTGCAAGGGGTGAGTGGCCGCCGGGTGCTGATCCTGCGCGGCAACGACGGGCGGGATCTCATCGCCCGGACGCTGGCCTCACGGGGCGCACTGGTGCACTATTGTGCCACCTACGAGCGCCACTACCCCGATCTTGACGGGGACGCATTGACCCGCCACTGGCAGGCAGCCGGGCTCGACAGCCTGCTCATCACCAGTGGCGAACTGTTGCAGCGGTTGCTGGCCCTGGTGCCCGGCCCGCAGCACCCCTGGCTTTATGACCGCCTGCTGGTGGTGCCCAGTCCCCGGGTGGCCGAGATGGCAGAAGGGGCTGGTTTTACCCGTATCGTGATTGCCCAAGGTGCATCCAACCAGGCTCTGGTGGCCGCCCTGGAACTGAGGAAGATGGAATGACTGAACAGCAAGAAGTCCAGCCGAGTGCCGCGGCCACCGTGGCCGACAACAACAAGCCCGCGCCCGGAACGACAGGGAGCAAGAAGGGCAGCTCTGGCACCGTGCTTGGCGGCATCGCCATCCTGCTGGCCCTGGGGCTGGCCGGTGGTCTCTATGTGCACGGACACCAGAACGCCGTTGCCCAGCAGGCCGAACTGGTAGCCCTCAAGCAGCAACTGGCCGATGCCATGACCAGGATTGATCAGGGCAGCAGCAAGGATGCCGAACAGATCGGTGCCCTCGGCAAGAGCCAGCAGCAGTTGCAGGAGGCGCTGGACGCCTTGCAGACCAAAGTGCTGGATCTGGACGACAAGCGCCCCAATGACTGGATGCTGGCCGAATCCGAATACCTGGTGCGCATGGCGGGCCGCAAGCTGTGGCTCGAACACGACATCGTCTCCGCCATCACATTGCTCGGCAACGCCGACGAGCGCATCAAGGCGCTCAACGACCCCAGCCTGATGCCCATCCGCAAGGCGCTGGCGGAAGACATCGCCAAGCTCAAGGGGATGCCGCGAGTCGATCGCGAAGGGTTGACCCTGAAGCTGGCCGCCCTCTCGGACCAGATCGAGCTGCTGCCCCTCTCCACCGTCAGCATGCCGGAAGCCAAGAGCGAGCCCGACCAGACCGTCAGCACCAACCCGGACGAGTGGCAGAGCAACCTGAAGAAGAACTGGGTCAAGTTCACCGAAAACTTCATCACCATCCGTCGCCGCGATGGCGCCGTGGAAGCCCTGCTCTCCCCGCAGCAGGAGATCTTCCTGCGGGAGAACCTCAAGACCAAGCTGCTGCAGGCCCAGCTCGCCGTCTATCGCGAACAGCAGTCCCTCTATGTCGACAGCCTGGAGAAGGCCCAGCGCTGGCTGACCCAGTATTTCGATGCCGACAACAGCGCCACCCAGTACATGCAGTCCGAGCTCGACAAGCTCAAAGGCGAGCAGATCCAGTTTGACTACCCGGATCAGTTCAAGACCCAGACCATGCTGGAACAGGTGCTGACCGAACGCCTGCAACGCATCCTGGCCGGCAACTGAGGAGGAGACCATGATTCGTCTGATCGTCATAGTCGCCGTGATGGTGGCGGGCCTCATCTTCGGGCCCGAAGCCTCCGGCAACAAGGGCTATGTGCTCATCTCGCTGGGCAACTACACGGTGGAATCCTCGGTCACCAGCGCGGTGATCCTGGCGGTGCTGTTCTACGGCGCCCTGCTCATCGTGGAATGGGTGCTGGCCCGCCTGTTCGGCCTGCGCCGCAAGACCCAGGGCTGGTTCGGCTCGCGCCGCCGCCGCAAGGCCAACCTGCAAACCGTCAATGCCACCCTGGCCATGGCCGAGGGGCACTACAACCAGGCCGAGAAGCTCCTCATCAAGGGCGCAGACAACAGCGACACCCCGCTGCTCAACTACCTGAGCGCCGCCCGGGTGGCCCAGGCCCGGGGCGATGACGTGCGCCGGGATCACTACCTGCAGAAAGCTCAGGAAGAGAACCCCAAGGCAGAGCTGGCACTGACCCTGATCCAGACCCAGTTGCAGATTGAGCAGGGCCAGTACGACAGCGCCCTCGGTCGCCTCGAGTCCATCTATGCCCTCAACCCGCGCCACCCCATGGTGCTGGATCAGCTGCGTCAGGTGTATCTGGCCCGTGAAGACTGGGCGGCCCTCATCGATCTCGCCCCTGCCCTGCGCAAGGTGGGCAAGCTGACCGCTCAGCAGGAAGAGACCCTGCTGCACCAGGCGTGGTGCGGTCGTCTGGAGGCCGCCAGCAGCTCCCTCGACACCCTGCGCACGGTCTGGCAGGGTCTGCCCCGCAAACAGCGCCAGGATCCCGTGCTGCTGGCCAGTTACGGGGATCGCCTGCGCCGATTGGGGGCCGATGCCGAAGCCGCCGATCTCTGGCTGGAGGCCCTGCGCAAGGATCCCTCCCCCGAGCTGTTCGCCCGCCTGCCCAAGCTCAAACTGGACGACTACCAGCCCATGCTGACCCTGCTCAGAAAGATCCAGGATCAGCCGGGCGCCGAAGCGGCGCTGGCCCGGGTCTGCCTGCTGGCCGGTCAGCTGGACGAAGCCCAGCGGCTGCTGGAGCAGGAAGTGGCGAAGGCGCCTGATGCCGCCCTCTACCACGCCCTCGGCCAGGTGATGGACAAGCGCCGCCTGACCAACAAGGCCAACGAGTACTACCGCCAGGCATTGCAGCTGGCCGACGTCTGATCGGCGCATCTGCCTGAATATGGTTTGCATCTTCTCCTCCGAATAGATGGAGATCTCGATGGGACAGGGCGTAAACGAACACAACACAATTACTCTGATTTTTAAACTGGCCCTGGTCGAGCAGATTGAAGAAGGCAAGCTCACCTATAAACAGACGCAGACGCGTTATGACACTCAGGGCCGCTCTACCTGAGCTAGGTGACGGACACCTGCTCACGCAAAATAGTGGCAACTAAGAGATGAATGCCGAGTCGATGGTGATCGAGAAAACACTGAAGCAACAACGTGACCACGGAGAGCTTATTCATCATTCGGACCACCAGGTGCAGTATTGTTCGGGGTTGTATCAGTCATTGCATGAACAACACGGGGTCAAATGCTTGATGACAGATACTCATAACTGTCACCAAAATGCACTGAGATCTTGAAAAGAGAGTCACTGCTGCAAAGCCTGCAGAGGCTGGCGCAGGCGGGGAAAAGTGCGAAAGGCAGTGGATACTTATAACCTGGAGCAACCGCATCAGGCATTGAAATACAGAACCCCTGATGTGACGCATCGGGGGTTCTGAGTGCTAAAAGCTAGCTGAAAATGTGTAGACCTATCTCAGGACTAGACACCATATTCCAGATCGGACGGAGGGGGATCAGTGCCCCGCCAGTTTCATCTGCTCGACCAGTACGGAGCCGGTCTTGAGGCTGGAACGCTCATCCTCATCACTGCCCACCGCCACGATATGGCTGAACATGTCGGCTAGATTGCCTGCAATGGTGATCTCCTCCACAGGATAGAGGATCTCGCCATTTTCAACCCAGAAACCGGCTGCGCCGCGGGAGTAATCACCATTGACGATGTTGACCCCCTGCCCCATCAGCTCGGTCACCAGCAGCCCGGTACCCATCTCCTTGAGCATGCCCTGGAAGTCCTGGCCGGTATTGGAGACCTGCCAGTTATGGATGCCCCCGGCGTGGCCCGTGGTGGTCAGGCCCAGTTTGCGGGCGGAGTAGGAGGTGAGCAGCCAGCTCATCAGCTCGCCGTTGCGGATGATGTCCATGTCGCGGGTGCGAACCCCTTCCCCGTCGAACGGGGTGCTGGCAAGTCCTCCCGGCAAGTGAGGGAACTCCTGGATGGTGAGCCACTCGGGCAGAATCTGCTTGCCCAGTTTGTCCAGCAGGAAGCTCGACTTGCGATAGAGGTTCCCCCCACTGATGGCCATCACCAGATGGCCCCACAGACCGGCAGCGGTATCGGGGTGGAACAGCACAGGGGCATGGCGGGTGCTGATCTTGCGAGCCCCCAGGCGGGAAACAGTGCGCTCCACCGCCTCGTCAGCGATGCGCTGGGGGCTCCACAGCCCGTCCAGGGAGCGGCTGGAGGAGTAGCCGTAGTCGCGCTGCATGTCGCCATCCTGCTCGCCGATCAGTACGCAGCTCAGGGAGTTGCGGGACGCTGCATAGCCTTTGACGAAGCCGTGGCTGTTGCCATAGACCTTGACACCCAGGTGGCTGGAGAAACTGGCTCCGTCAGAGTGCTTGATGCGGGCATCCCGCCCCAGGGCCAGCCGCTCGCACTCGATGGCCAGCGCGATGCCACGCTGGGGATCCAGCTCGACTTGGTGGCACAGTTGCAGGTCCGGGGCATCCCAGGCCAGCAGATCCGCATCCGCAAGACCGGCGCAGTCATCGGGAGAGGTGTGGCGGGCGATCTCCATGGCCGCTTCCACAGCGGCGCGAATGGCCGGCTTGGTCAGATCCGTGGTGGAGGAGGACCCCTTGCATCCGTCGCGATAGACGGCGATGCCGAGTGCGCCATCCTTGTTGAATTCGATGCTTTCCAGCTCGCAGCCCCGGGTGTTCACCGAGAGGCCGGTCTGTTTGCTGATGGAGACTTCGGCAAGCCCGGCGCCCAGCCCTTTCGCTATCTCAAGGGCCTCGGCGACCACGGCCTCGAGATGGGATTGATCCTGGCGGATTTGATCTTGCTGGTCCATAACTCACATCTGTATGAAGGGAAGGAAAGGGGCTAAGCATATCAGACCCCTGCGCCCAGCGGGAGAAGCTGGTAACATATCCGCCAAACGTGAATGACAGGAATACAGAGACCGATGAGTCAATATCAAGACGACAACGAGTGGGAAGACTGGGGCCCCAGCAAGAGCCAGCTCAAGCGTGATGCCGAGGCCTTGCAGAAGATGGGGGAAGAGATCGTCTCCCTGAGTCACAGCGAGCTGGAGAAGATCCCCCTGGATGAAGAGCTCGCCGAAGCGGTCGAGCTGGGTCGCAAGCTCAAGCCGAAGAAGGATGAGTCCTTCCGTCGCCATCTCCAGTTCATCGGCCGTCTGATGCGTAGCCGCGATGTGGCCCCCATTGAAGAAGCCCTCTCCATCATCAAGATGCGTCACTCCACCGTGAACGCCCGCCTGCATCGCCTCGAACAGTGGCGCGAGCGGCTGATCACCGAAGGCGACAGCGCCCTCAACGAGCTGATGTCCCAGTTCCACGAGCTGGATCGCCAGAAGCTGCGCCAGTTGATCCGCACCGCCAACAAGGAGCGGGAGCTGAACAAGCCGCCGGTAGCCTATCGCGAGATGTACCAGTACCTGCGCGGTGAAATTGAAGATCTGTTGTAAGTGATGACTCACGTCCACCTCATGGCGGCGTGCAGTACACAATCAAACGGGGCCGAAATGGCCCCGTTTTTTCATGCGATGTCCGCTCAGCTGCCCGCCATGCACTGGGTGTGAGTAGCGGGTTGCAGATAGGGTACCAGCAGGGGGGCCATCCCCTTGAGCACCTGTACAGGCAGCGCCGACGTGAAGCGGAACTTGTCGGACTGGCTGCCGGGTACATAGGCCGTCAGCGTGCCGAAGTGATCATCCCCGATGTAGAAGACGAACGTCGCAGTCCGGTTGCGAGCCAGTGAACTGGTCACATTGCCGTAGCGACCGACCGTCTCGATCCGGTTGTCCCCGGTCCCCGTCTTGCCCCCCAGGGCCAGGACAGTACCATCCTGCAAGGCGAAGGCCCCGGCGATACGCCGCGCCGTCCCCCCTTCCACCACCTTGGAGAGTGCATTGCGCAAGGCGTTGGCCACCTCGGCAGGCATCACCCGCTCCCCCTGGGTGTTCGCCGGCTCAAAGACGGTGGCGAAGGGGGTCCCCTTGGCAAAGGAGAGGTGCTCGATGCGCAGGGTCGGTGCACGAATGCCGCCGTTCTGGATGATCCCCATCAGCTCGGCCAACGCAGCAGGACGATCGCCCGAGCTGCCCAGTGCGGTCGCCAGGGACGGAACCAGGTGATCGAAGGGGTAGCCCAGGCGAGCCCAGCGCTGATGGATGTCGAGGAAGGCCTCAACCTCCAGCATGGTGCGGATCCGGCTATCCCGGGCACTGCGATGACGGGTCTTGAACAGCCAGCTGTAGACCTCCTGACGCTCGTCACGGCTGGCGGTTACCGCCTCGGTAAAGGTGGCCTTGTCAAACTCCTTGAGATAGGCAAGCAACCACAGCTCAAGTGGATGCACCCGTGCGATATAACCTTGATCCGGAAGAGAATATTTGCCAGGGCCGTAATTGGTATAGAGCTGCTCTATGCGCTTCTCGGTCAATTTCTCCCGCGGCAGGCGCTTGGCCAGGAAAGCGGCAAAATCGGCCTGGGAGGCTTCCGGCATCAGATAGCGATGCACGGCGGCGAGACGCACCGCGCTGGGTTTGAGACCATCGAGGAAGGTATCGAGCTGCTCTTCTGCACTCTTGCCACGATATTTGCGCCAGAACCTCAGCAGATAGGTCTGGCCCTCCTTGTCGGCAAACTTGGCCAGATACTCGGTACGGCGAGGATCCCTGTCATCTTTCAGCAACTGGGCACGATTTCCCTCCTTGTAGAGGCTGTAGCGGACGATGTCCCGCATCAAGCGCACGAAGGGCAGGTTGATGGATTCCCGCAGCGCATCGCGAATGGGCGGGATGCGACCGTTGTCTTCCTTGCGGAAGTTGTTGAAGGTGTGCATGCCACCGCCGGTAAAGAAGCCTTCATAGGGACTCGCGGAATACTTGCGGTCCAGTGCGGCCTCCAGCATCACCGGCAGGCTTCTGTCCTTGGCACTCATCAGATAGGCGATGGCCCAGCGGCTGATGTTGTCCTGATCGGACACTTCGATCTTTCGCAGGCTCTCCACCGGCATGTTGCCGTAGCTGTCATGCAACTCGGTGACAATCTCGAGATAGGTCGTCAGTACCCGCAACTTGGCGGTGGATCCCAGTTCAAGCTTGCTGCCCTCATTGATGTCGAACGGCTGGTCCGTGTTGTCGGTCTGCACCCTCACCTTGACCCCTTCCGGCGTCTTCTCGAACAGGGTAAAGCTGTACTTCACATCACCCGTCTTCTCCGGCGAGAGCAGGCGCTCACCAAACAGGCCCACCTGGGCTGCGAATGCAGGGTCTGCCAGTTGCTGCAGATACCGTGACACCTCGTTCTGCAGCGGCATATTGAGGGTGGTGTTGGCCGTCAGATCCATGCGGTCCAGATCATAAAGCTGCACCCCGAGCTGACGACTGAGACGAGTGCGAGCCACCTGCAGCCCCTTGTTGTTGTTGACTCGAGTGATGGCAGGTGCCTGCAGGAAATCGCGGAAGACCAGCTTGGCCTTGAGAGCCGACTCCATCAGGGGGGGCGTGATCATTCCCTCCTGCACGAAGAGTCGCAGATAGCTGTCTGTCAGGGTAGACAGTGCTTCTCTACCCTGCGCCAGGTAATAGGAAGGACGGCGGTGGGCGATCATCAGGGAGACAACCTGGCGCAAGGCAAGGCCCTGCTCGGCCAGGGTAGAATCCTGGTTGCGAGCGGGATCCAGCAGTCGATTCACCTCATCAACATTGGCGCCAAACCAGACCCAGAGGCCATCACCGAGACCGTGCACCTCGCCATAACCGGGCGCCGCAGAGAGCGGGACCGAGTTGAGGTAGGCCCAGGCAACCAGCTTGCGGGCCTCCAGGGTCTCGGGCCCCAGCCGATAGGCACGAACGCTGGCCGAGACCATCTGGCGGATCTTCTCGGTCGGCGAAACAGTCAGTCCATCGGGAGAATGACGATACTTTTCCACCTGGGTCGCAAGGGTACTGCCGCCAGCAGATTGATCCTGCATATCCAGCGCCTTGCCCACCTGAGACAGCGCCGCCTTGGCAAAGCGCGGCCAGTCTACGGCCGGGTTGGCCAGCGGTTCCTTGTTGCTCAGGAGTTCACGGTTCTCGATAAACAGCAGAGACTGGATGACCAGGGGCGGTATGGCATTGAAATCCGGATAGTAATGAGTCGGATACTTGTACTGGTAGAAAGGCTCGGCACGGCAGTCATAGAGTGTCAATCCTGCCTGGACCTTCTCGGTATAAGGCACGAAGAAACCGTGGCTGGCGTAGTTGTAGAGCGCATCGGAAAAACGGACCTGTTCGCTCACCTGGTAGCCACGCTGAACGAGACGTTCCTGGATCATGGGCATCAGCACATAACCGAGTCGCTTGTCGAACGGGCCGTCGTCGGGGAAGGCAATCTGCTTGCTGGGGCCGGGTTCGAGCTGATAGGTCAGGGTGGCCGCATAGCGGGAGATCTCCTGTGACTGCAGTCGGGAGGTCTTCATTTCATAACCCACCAGGGCGACCACTGCAGCCAGGCAAAGCAAAAAGATAAAACAGAACAACCAGCGCCACCAGGGTCGGCGTTTACGCGGTTGTTGCCCGTCCGTATTAGGTACGGATGAATCCTGAGATGCCACTTTATTTGAATCCGTCTGTTTTGATGCGCCCATATCAGCCCCACCATGGTTGCGCAATTTATTGTCTTTCAATCAAGCTTAGTCGTTTCAAGTCAAGGGCTTGAAATCTATTGACCGCTTTGCAGCGATGTTAACAGGGCGATTGTGAAAATGGGAGCCGATTGTTGCAATGCGGCAAGAGATCCGAGCTGCGGCATGAAAATGAAACACCGGCCAGAGGCCGGTGTTGACGAGAACGGGGCGGTATTATTTGCTGGTGCTCATACTCTTCAGCTTGGTACTCAGCTCCTTGCGCTCCTTGGAAAGCTCGGCATTTTTGATGATATGGTCATCTACGCGCTCTTCATAATCGGTCCGCATGTTGGCGATGATGGCCTGAACCTCGTCAATGCTCATGCCGGGCTTGATATAGTCACTCAGGTTGTCGAGCAACAGTACCCGCTTCTGGTTGTCACGGATCTTTTTCTCGTTGTCCGCGATTTCACGCTTGAGCTTGTTCTGACGACGGGACATACGCACATATTCCAGCACATCGTTGAAGGTTGACTTGTTTACTTGTTCCATATCGGTACCACTGAGTGAAGGTGAATGAAAACAGGCGGAGAGTCCCATACCAGAAAAAGAAACCGAAACCATGGCACGGGAAAACCCGGAATGCCCCTTACTCTACCGAGTTATGATTCAGATACAACCCCAATCGCAGCGCGGGCGGCGGGTTTAGACAGAACGGCTCCGACTGGGTTATTACGCTAAAAATGATGAAAACGGAGAGAGCCAACATGTGGGTTCAATGTGACCAGAGCAGGCGCAACTTTTCCGGTGCGGGCAACAAGTGAACGACGAACAGCACCATAGTGCCCGCTTGCCCTACAGTAAGTGCTGAATTTTAGGCAATAAAAAACCCCGCTCGAGTGAGCGGGGTTTCTTGTATTGGGTACCTGGCAGTGTCCTACTCTCGCATGGCGAATGCCACACTACCATCGGCGCTACCGCGTTTCACTTCTGAGTTCGGCATGGGATCAGGTGGTTCCACGGCGCTATTGCCGCCAGGCAAAATCTTCAATCTGAAAAAGCTGATTTAGTTATTCGTTCTCGGTATCTGCTACAAGTCTCTGAACACTTCTTGGGTGTTGTATGGTTAAGCCTCACGGGTAATTAGTATGGGTTAGCTCAACGTATCGCTACGCTTACACACC
>NZ_JAPCIZ010000053.1:0-29293 GCF_027707725.1 Aeromonas sp. QDB25
TCATGGTGTTCCGCTTTGTTTCTTTGGCGAGAAGAAGCGTACCAGAACCGGCAGTTGGCCTCTTCTCTCCTATGCACCATGGGTGTTGCAGTTATTATCTGAATTCGCGAACGACCGCCCGCGGTCAGCAGCCAGCTATCATCCCAGCGGATCTGGTGCTGGGCATAGAGGCCGCTCTGGCCCTTGGTGCTCTTCTGGTGGGTCGCGGTGGATTCATCAAAACCGGGGAAACCGCTGTAATCCGGGTTCATGGTGTTGATGGCGCCCATGCCATAGTTGTCGGCTTCCTGGCCTTCATTCACATGGCGCTGCAGATCCACCCCCAGCAGCAGGGTCTGCTCCGTGCTGTCGGTGTTCCAGTAGCCCACCATCTGATTGTCCATGGTGGCGCTCTTGGTATCCCCATCCCGGTAGACCAGGCCGCGGTAGGCGGTGGTGCCTTCATAGGTCGGGAAGATGTAGGTCTGGCGCAGCAGCAGATCGTTGTAGTTGAAGCGAACGTTCTGCTTGAACTCCCAGGTCTGGTTGAGCTGGTGGGCCAGCTCGTACCCGGCGGAGATCTGGGTATTGCGATTGCGGTCGTAATCCGGCTGGCTCAGGTTGGTGGAGGGATCGATCTGGCCACCGCTGGTATTGAGGGTGCCGTAAACCGGGAAGAAGCCGTTGGTCGGCACCCCTTCATCGTGCTTGAAGCTGGAGAGCAGCGTCAGCGTGGTGCGATCCGAAATATCCAGGGTCACGCTCGGCGCCAGATAGGCGCGCTCGTTGTAGGTGCCATCCAGCACGCCGTCCCGCTCGTTGTAGAGCGCCACCAGACGATAACGGCTGTTGTCGGTAAGGGTGTCGGAGACATCCACCCCGACCTGGCGCAGATCCCGGTTGCCCAGTTGCAGGTTCACCAGTCCCTGCGGGGTAGCGGTCGGACGCTTGCTGATGGCGTTGATGACGCCTCCGGGAGGGGCTTCGCCATACAGAATGGAGGCCGGGCCTTTGAGCACTTCCACGCTCTCAAGGCCGAAGGGCTCCGGGGTCCAGACATAGTAACCGGTGCTGAAAAGACGGTTGCCATCCAGGTAAGAAGCCGCATCGAAGCCGCGCACCTTGAACCAGTCCGCATCCGTGTCCGAACCATAGGACTGGGACAGGACGCCGGAGCGATAGCGCAGGGACTCGTCTAGCTTGAGTACGGCATGCTGGTCCAGCTCTTCGCGATTGACCACGGAAACGGCACGGGGGGTCTCTGCCATGGGGACCTCGACCTTCATGGCGGTCCCGGTCACGACCATGGTTTCGCCCGCCTTGGGCAACTCTTTATCCGCCTGTTCCACCGCCAACACGGGCAGGGACGCCAGCAGACAGGAGAGCGGCAGCAGCTGTGCGCCTCTCTTTCGCATCACGGCATTCGGGGTATTTTTTTGCGCAATCATATAAGTGTCTCAAATATCAATAAGTTATGTTTGATTTCTTATTATGGGTGCCCAATTGGACCGGTCAGCCCGGCGCCTCAGGCGAATAAAGCAGCGCCATGCTACTACAGGTGCCGTGATCGAATCGATTCAATAATTGCTAATCATTTGCATCTGCATTGTTAATTGATATGTTAAAGTGTCGTTTGACAACGAAAGGTGCGATGAGGTCACAACAGGCGGAAAGAAGGCAGCATGACGGCCACGAGACCGGTTTTGGCTGCAAAAAAGTGGACAGGATCCTTATCCCCAAGCTTTATCCATATTTATCCACATGCTTTGGCGGTAAGATCCCCGCTCTTCACTTTTTCGATGACATCAGGATCCATTCCATGGCCAAACTCAACCTCGTCGTCGGCTCCATGCTGGGGGCCTCCGAATATGTCGCAGATCATGTGGTCGGCCTGCTTGAACAGGCGGGCCACCAGGCGGAGATCCACAACCCCGCCAGCCTGGCCAGGATCCTGACCGAGCCAGAAGCCATCGTGTTGGTGGTCACTTCCACCCATGGTGCGGGGGATGTACCCGACAATCTGCAGCCCTTTGCCCGGGATCTTGCCGAGCAGCAGCCGGATCTCGCCGCCTTCAAGTACGGAGTGATCGCCCTGGGGGATCGCAGTTATGACACCTTCTGCCAGGGCGGCAAGACGCTGGATCGGCTGCTGGCCGGGTGCGGTGCCAGCCGACTGGGGGATCTCCTGGAAATAGACGTGACCCAGCACGAGATCCCCGAAGATGCCGCAGAAACCTGGATCCACGACTGGATGACCTTGATCGGCTGATCAGGGCCAGGGAGATCCGGTCACGACCCCCGATCTCCCTGGTTATCCCCAGATCCCTATCCACCAGGTTATTAACAGAGGGATCCGGATAAGTTTTTCCCGAGAGCTCCCCACATGAGCTCGGATAATTGTGTATAACTTAGGTGCTAAGCTCTGCAAAACCTATAGTTATTCATGTATTAGATCTTACCGACCATGTGTCTGTGCATAAAAACCCATGTTATCCCCCCGCTCGCCCCCTCTGGATCCAAGCTTTTCCACAAGCAGCGATCGACCTTAACCGAATGATCTTTATGATCAAAAATGCCTTATCAACAGAAGTCGCGGATCCTAATAAAAGATCCAATAAAAGATCGATCTAAAGATCCTTAAGATCTATTTAACCGATCCCTGATCCATACTGATCCTGAAGTAGACGTTCCCCTCCGGATGCTAAACAGATAGAATGATCCGCCCTTCAGACCAGGCAAACAAAGATCTTCAGGCGTGCAGATCAAGGTGATCCCCAATGCAATACCATGAACAATTTGATGTGATCGTCGTCGGTGGCGGTCATGCAGGAACCGAAGCAGCAACAGCGGCAGCCCGCATGGGTCTCAATACCCTGTTGCTCACCCACAACATAGATACGCTGGGGCATATGTCCTGCAATCCGGCGATCGGCGGGATCGGCAAGGGACACCTGGTCAAGGAAGTCGACGCCCTTGGCGGGATCATGGCGCAGGCCATCGATCTCGGCGGGATCCAGTTCCGCACGCTCAACTCTTCCAAGGGCCCTGCGGTGCGGGCTACTCGTGCCCAGGCGGATCGCCTGCTGTACAAGGCTGTGGTGCGTCAGACCCTGGAGAACTACCCGAACCTGAAGATCTTCCAGCAGGCCTGCGACGATCTGGTCATGGACGGGGATCGCGTCGCCGGGGTCGTTACCCAGAGCGGGATCCGCATCAGCGGCAAGACGGTCGTACTGACCGTTGGCACCTTCCTCAATGGTCTGATCCACATCGGCATGGAGAACTACAAAGGGGGCCGCGCCGGGGATCCTCCCTCAATTGCCCTCGCCCAGCGCCTGCGTGAAATGCCGCTGCGCATCGATCGCCTCAAAACGGGCACGCCACCACGCATCGATGCACGCACCGTCGATTTTTCCGTGATGCAGCAGCAACATGGTGACGATCCTCGCCCGGTCTTCTCCTTCATTGGCAACGCCAGCCAGCATCCGCGCCAGATGCCTTGCTACGTGACCCATACCAATGAGCAGACCCACGAGGTGATCCGCAACAACCTGGATCGCAGCCCCATGTACGCCGGGGTGATCGAGGGGATAGGCCCGCGCTACTGTCCGTCGATCGAGGACAAGATCACCCGCTTTGCCGACAAGACGGCGCACCAGATCTTTGTGGAACCGGAAGGCCTGACCACCCACGAGCTCTACCCGAACGGGATCTCCACCAGCCTGCCGTTCGACGTGCAGGTGCAGATCGTCCGCTCGATCCGTGGCTTCGAGAATGCCCATATCACTCGCCCTGGCTACGCCATCGAGTACGATTTCTTCGATCCGCGGGATCTCAAGGCCAACATGGAGAGCAAGTGCATCGAGAACCTCTTCTTCGCCGGCCAGATCAACGGCACCACCGGCTATGAAGAGGCCGCTGCCCAGGGCCTGATGGCCGGTCTGAACGCGGGCTTGCGCGCCCAGGGCAAGGAAGCCTGGCACCCACGCCGGGATCAGGCCTACATGGGCGTGATGATGGACGATCTCTCCACACTGGGGACCCGCGAACCCTATCGCATGTTCACCAGCCGTGCCGAATATCGCCTGCTGCTGCGGGAAGACAATGCGGATCTGCGCCTGACCGCCATCGGCCGCGAGCTGGGTCTGGTGGATGATCATCGCTGGAGCCTGTTCAATGCCAAGGTGGAACAGGTGGAGCAGGAACGTCAGCGCATGCGCTCGACCTGGATCCACCCGCAGCATCCGTCTCTGGAGGCCGTCAACGCCCTGGTCAACACTCCCCTGACCCGGGAGCAGAGCCTGGAAGAGCTGCTGCGTCGCCCCGAGGTGACCTACGATGCCCTGATGGCCATCGAGGGTGTGGGGCCTGCATTGACCGATGCGGCTGCCGCGGATCAGGTGGAGATCCAGATCAAGTACGCCGGTTATATCGAGCGTCAGCACGACGAGGTGGAGAAACAGCTGCGCAACGAAAACACCCTGCTGCCGCTGGACATGAACTACCGCGACGTGAACGGTCTCTCCAACGAGGTGATCGCCAAGCTCAACGATGCCAAGCCAGAGACCATTGGTCAGGCGTCCCGCATCTCCGGCATCACCCCTGCCGCCATCTCCATCTTGCTGGTGCACCTGAAGAAACACGGCCTGCTGCGTAAAACCGCCTGAGGAATTCCCCGTTGGACAACATGCTGCAAAGATTGAACGGCCTGCTCATGCAGGCCGGAATTGTTATCACCGAAACCCAGAAGACCCAGTTGGTGCAGTTGGTCGAGTTGCTGCACAAGTGGAACAAGGCTTACAATCTCACCTCGGTGCGAGATCCGGACGCCATGCTGGTCAAGCATATCCTCGACAGCCTGGTGGTGAGTCCTCACCTGCACGGTGAATGCTTCATCGATGTGGGAACGGGTCCGGGTCTGCCCGGACTGCCGCTGGCCATCATCAATCCGGACAAACAGTTCGTGCTGCTTGACAGCCTGGGCAAGCGGATCAACTTCATCCGCCAGGTGATCCTGGAGTTGGGGTTGACCAATGTGACCCCCGTCAAATCCCGGGTGGAGGAGTATCAACCCGAGACCGGATTTGATGGTGTACTGAGCCGGGCTTTCGCCTCCCTGGAGGACATGCTGAGCTGGTGTCATCATCTGCCGTCACCCGAGGGCAGCTTCCTGGCGCTCAAGGGACAATACCCCGAGCAGGAGCTGGCACAGTTGCCTGACAGCATTCGTCTGGTTGCCACCCACAAGCTGGTGGTGCCGGAACTGGAAGGCGAACGCCATCTGCTGGAGTTTAAAGCCATCCAGCCCGAATAGGGCCGCCGCATTCATTTAGGGGACAGTGTGGGAAAAGTCATTGCCATAGCCAACCAGAAGGGTGGAGTGGGTAAAACCACCACCTGTGTGAATCTGGCCGCCTCCATGGCCGCTACCCGGCGCAAGGTGCTGGTGATCGATCTGGATCCGCAGGGCAATGCCACCATGGGCAGTGGCGTCGACAAGTACGATGTCGAGCGCACCGCCTATGAACTGCTGATTGAAGATGCCCCCATCGGCGAGGTGATCATCCCCGAAACCTCGGGAGGCTATCACCTGATTGCCGCCAATGCCGACGTGACCGCGGCAGAAATCCGCCTTATGGAGTTTTTTGCCCGCGAGATCCGCCTGCGCAACGCCCTGGCCTCGGTCAGGGACAAGTACGACTACGTCTTCATCGACTGCCCGCCTTCTCTCAACATGCTGACGGTGAACGCCATGGCCGCCGCCGACTCCGTGCTGGTGCCCATGCAGTGCGAATACTATGCGCTGGAAGGGCTGACCGCCCTGGTGGACACCATCAGCAAGCTGGCAGCCGTGGTCAATCCGGAGCTGAAGATCGAAGGGGTGCTGCGCACCATGTTCGATCATCGCAACCGGCTGGCCAATGATGTGTCCGATCAGCTGAAACAGCATTTCGGGGACAAGGTCTATCGCACCATCATTCCCCGCAACGTAAGACTGGCGGAGGCGCCGAGCTTTGGCGCGCCAGCCATGCACTATGACAAATCATCGGTGGGGGCCAAGGCCTATCTGGCCCTGGCTGGCGAGATCCTGCGCCGCCAGGAACAGGAGTCCCAGCCGCTCACCGCAGATCGAGAGAGCATATGACGCCGAAGAAACGTGGGCTGGGCAAGGGGCTGGACGCCCTGCTCAGCACCAGCACGGCCGCCCGCCAGAAACAGGTGATGAGCGACCAGCGCACCGAACAGGCCATGGCCCCGACCAATCAGGGGGAATTGCGCAAGCTGCCGGTGGAGTGGCTGCAGTCCGGCAAATACCAACCGCGCAAGGATATGTCCCAGGATGCGCTGGAGGAGCTGGCCAACTCCATCCGTGCACAAGGGGTGATCCAGCCCATCGTGGTTCGCTCCATCGGTGAAAACCGTTTCGAAATCATTGCTGGTGAACGCCGCTGGCGCGCCTCCCAGCTGGCCCGTCTCGAAGTGGTGCCCTGCCTGGTCAAGGATGTCGCCGACGAGGCGGCCGTCGCCATCGCACTCATAGAGAACATCCAGCGTGAAGATCTCAACGCCATCGAGGAGGCCGTCGCCCTCCAGCGCCTGCTGACGGAGTTCGAACTGACCCACCAGCAGGTTGCCGAGGCGGTGGGCAAGTCCCGCACCACGGTCACCAACCTGTTGCGTCTCAACCAGCTCAACGAGGACGTGAAGCGCTTCGTGGAACACGGCGACCTCGACATGGGGCATGCCCGTGCCCTGCTGGCCCTGAGCGGCCAGGCCCAGTCAGAGCTGGCCAAACTGGTGGCCCAGAAGGGGCTGACAGTGCGAGATACCGAGAAGCTGGTGCAAAAAGCACTGGAACCGGCAAAAACCAGGGTTGAACCCGTCCGCGATCCGCAGTTTGGTTATCTCGAGCGCCAGATTTCTGAAAAAATTGGCAATCAGGTGCAACTTCAGCCGGGCAAGAAAGATAGCGGCAAGTTAGTAATAAGTTACGATAACTTGGCAGATTTGGACCGGGTATTGGGCTATTTTGGCCTGTCAGAATCGTGATTTTTACGCTTTTTGTAGTAATAAAACATCCATTACTTTCGATATGAACATAACCTTAATTTCGCGCGGAAAGCCGCAAAAATTAAGGATTTTTGCCATGTTGCAATAGCCGTCTTCACGGGTATAATTTGACCGGCTTTTCGAGCTGTGAACCTGGGGTCTTCGGATCCCGATTTTTTACAGTTCTGTAATGTTCAGGGGTAGGTTGGTGAAGCAGAAAATAGCCTTGGAAGGTTTGACGCTGGCCTTGGCTATGCTCGTTTGTCAGCTGGTCCTGATCCTGGCGATCGCCACCGTCTGGTTTTATCAGGCGGGAGAGTTCGCCGGACAATCCTCTCTCTACGGAGGGGGGATGTACTGGGTTCCTCAAGCCCTGTTCACGCTCTGGGTTCTGCGCCGCAAGGTGACGAAAGAGAGCGTAGGCCTGGTTTTGCGGGACTTTTATGGTGGGGCAGGGATTAAGCTCATTACTACAACAGGACTTTTCGCCCTGCTGTTTGGCGCCGGGATTGAGGTCGACACCGCCTCGTTCTTCGCCACTTATATCCTCGCCCTCGTTGTACAGTGGATAGTTTCATTCACGCTTAACAACCACTATTAGGAAAACTCATGTCTGCAACCGGAGAAGTCCTGACTCCTCAGGGATATATCTCCCACCACCTGACCCACCTGCAGGTAGGGTCCGGGTTCTGGACGGTGAATATCGATTCCATGATATTTTCCGTCGTGCTAGGCGCCCTGTTTATCTGGTTGTTCCGCAAGGTTGCCGTCAAGGCCACCAGCGGTGTGCCCGGTAAGCTGCAGTGCTTTGTGGAGATGCTGGTCGAGTTTGTGAATGGTAACGTCAAGGACATCTTTCATGGTCGTAACAAGGTCATCGCACCTTTGGCCCTGACGGTGTTCGTGTGGATCTTCCTGATGAACTTCATGGACCTGATCCCCGTTGACTTTATCCCTCACGCTGCACAGTTGATGGGTGTTCCCTATCTGCGTGTGGTTCCCTCTGCTGACGTTAACATCACCATGTCCATGGCTTTGGGCGTGTTCTTCTTGATCCTGTACTACAGCATCAAGGTCAAGGGTATCAGCGGGTTCGTGAAGGAGCTGACGCTTCAGCCTTTCAACCACCCTGCTGCCATCCCGGTTAACTTCATCCTTGAAACCGTCACGTTGATTTCCAAGCCTGTTTCATTGGGTCTGCGACTGTTCGGCAACATGTATGCTGGCGAACTGATCTTCATCCTGATTGCGGGTTTGTTACCCTGGTGGTCACAGTGGATCCTGTCCGTGCCTTGGGCAATCTTCCACATCCTGATCATCACTTTGCAGGCGTTTATCTTCATGGTTCTGACCATCGTCTATCTGTCGATGGCGCAGGAAGACCATGGTTGATGCAACTCAAATAATCCTTTTTATACAATCAATTACATCTAAATAAATGGAGATCCTCATGGAAAACTTGAACATGGACCTGCTGTACATCGCTGCTGCAATGATGATGGGTCTGGCGGCTATCGGCGCCTCCATCGGTATCGGTATCCTGGGTGGCAAGTTCCTGGAAGGTGCAGCCCGTCAACCTGACCTGATCCCTGTTCTGCGTACCCAGTTCTTCATCGTGATGGGTCTGGTGGATGCGATCCCGATGATCGCCGTTGGTCTGGGTCTGTATGTGATGTTTGCGGTTGCCTAAGTCATTACGACTCACGCAGAACCCATTAACTAACTAAAGAGGACATCGGCTGTGAATATCAACGCCACCCTCCTCGGCCAAGCAGTTGCTTTTTTCATCTTCGTAGTGTTTTGCATGAAGTACGTATGGCCGCCGCTGATGGCTGCCATCGAAGCCCGTCAGAAAGAAATCGCTGACGGCCTCTCTTCTGCAGAGCGTGCCAAGAAAGATCTGGAGCTGGCCAAGGCCAACGCCACCGATCAGCTGAAAGAAGCCAAGCTTCAGGCTGCTGAAATCATCGATCAGGCCAACAAACGCAAGGCCCAGATCATTGATGAGGCCGCTGTCGGAGCCCAAGCTGAGCGGGAGAAAATCCTGGCTCAGGGCCGTGCAGAGATCGAAGCTGAACGTCATCGTGCCAAAGAAGAACTGCGCAAGCAGGTTGCTGCTCTTGCCATCGCGGGTGCAGAGAAGATCCTGGCACGCCAAATCGACCAGGCTGCCAACAGCGACATCGTCGACAAACTGGTAGCAGAACTGTAACGGGAACGGGGCTATGTCTGAACTGACTACAATCGCTCGCCCCTACGCCAAGGCTGCTTTCGAGTTTGCCGTTGAGCACAAGGCGGTTGACCAATGGCTGGAGATGCTCGATTTCGCCGCTCAGGTGGCAGAAAACGAGACCATGCACAGCCTGGTAAACGGCTCCGTTGCTGCCGAAGAACTGGCAAAGCTGTTTGTCGGTGTCTGCGGTGAGCAGCTCAACGAGCACGGTCAGAACCTGATCCGGGTGATGGCCGAGAATGGTCGCTTGGGTGTGCTGCCGGCGGTCGTTGCCGAATTCGTCGCGCTCAAGGCTGAACTGGACAAAGAAGTTCAGGCTGACGTGATTTCGGCGATCGAACTGACCGACCAGCAGAAAGCCAATATTCAGGCTTCTCTGGAACAACGTCTCGCGCGCAAAGTGAAGCTGAATTGCAGCACAGATGCGTCCTTGATGGCCGGGGTGCTCATCAAGGCCGGTGATCTCGTTATCGACGGCACGGTCCGCGGTAAGCTGGATCGCATGGCCGATGCGCTGCAATCTTGATTGGGGTATTAGAGCATGCAACTGAATTCCACTGAAATCGCCGAGCTGATCAAGCAGCGCATTGCGCAGTTTGATGTCAAAAGCGAAGCGCGTAACGAAGGTACCATCGTTTCTGTAAGCGACGGTATCATTCGTATCCACGGTCTGGCCGATGCCATGCAGGGTGAGATGATCGAGCTGCCGGGCAACCGCTTCGCTCTGGCATTGAACCTGGAGCGTGACTCCGTTGGTGCCGTAGTAATGGGTCCCTATGCCGATCTGGCCGAAGGGATGAAGGTAAAGGGTACCGGCCGCATTCTGGAAGTGCCGGTCGGTCGTGGTCTGTTGGGCCGGGTGGTCAACACCCTGGGTCAGCCGATCGACGGTAAGGGTCCGGTAGACAACGACGGCTTCTCGCCGATCGAAGTGATCGCCCCGGGCGTTATCGAGCGTAAGTCTGTTGACCAGCCAGTCCAGACCGGTCTGAAAGCCATCGATGCCATGATCCCTATCGGTCGTGGCCAGCGTGAGCTGATCATCGGTGACCGCCAGGTTGGTAAGACCGCCATCGCCATCGACACCATCATCAACCAGAAAGATTCCGGCATTAAGTGCGTCTACGTTGCGATCGGCCAGAAGGCCTCCACCATCGCCAACGTGGTGCGCAAGCTGGAAGAGCACGGCGCCCTGGCCAACACCATCGTGGTCGTGGCTTCTGCCTCCGAAGCGGCTGCTCTGCAGTACCTGGCTCCCTACGCCGGTTGCTCCATGGGCGAGTACTTCCGTGACCGCGGCGAAGACGCACTGATCATCTATGATGACCTGTCCAAGCAGGCCGTTGCCTATCGCCAGATCTCCCTGCTGCTGCGCCGTCCGCCTGGACGTGAAGCTTACCCGGGTGACGTCTTCTATCTGCACTCCCGTCTGCTGGAGCGTGCTGCTCGCGTCAACGCCGAGTACGTAGAGAAGTTCACCAATGGTGCCGTGAAAGGCCAGACCGGTTCCCTGACCGCCCTGCCGATCATCGAAACCCAGGCCGGTGACGTCTCCGCGTTCGTTCCGACCAACGTGATCTCCATCACCGACGGCCAGATCTTCCTGACCTCCCAGCTGTTCAACTCCGGTATTCGTCCGGCGGTTGACCCGGGTATCTCCGTATCCCGTGTGGGCGGTGCTGCTCAGACCAAGATTGTCAAGAAGCTGTCCGGTGGTATCCGTACCGCGCTGGCCCAGTACCGCGAACTGGCGGCATTTGCCCAGTTCTCTTCCGACCTGGACGATGCTACTCGCAAGCAGCTGGATCACGGTCAGAAAGTCACCGAGCTGATGAAGCAGAAGCAGTACTCTCCGATGAGCGTGGCCCAGCAGTCCCTGGTGCTGTTCGCCGCCGAGAAGGGTTATCTCGCCGATGTCGAACTGAGCAAGATCGTCGACTTCGAAGCCGCTCTGCTCTCTTACGCCAATACCCAGCATGCCGAGCTGATGGCTGAAATCAATGCCAAGGCCGACTACAACGACGCGATCGTTGGCAAGCTGACTGCGTTGCTGGATGACTTCAAGGCAACCCAGACCTGGTAAGCGTGTGTGGCAGCGCAAGCTGCCACCTGATGGAGAGAAGAGATGGCCGGCGCAAAAGAGATACGTAACAAGATCGGGAGTGTGAAGAACACTCAGAAGATCACCAGCGCTATGGAAATGGTGGCAGCGAGCAAGATGCGCCGTGCGCAGGAACGCATGTCTGCCAGCCGTCCGTACGCTGAAACCATGCGCAAGGTGATCGGCCATATCGCTCAGGGGAACTTGGAATACAAGCACCCCTACCTCATCGAACGTGAGGTGAAGCGAGTGGGTTACATCGTCGTCTCCACCGACCGTGGCCTGTGTGGTGGTCTGAACATCAACCTGTTCAAGGCTGCCCTCAATGATATGAAGCAATGGAGCGCGAAAGGTGCCAAGGTTGACCTGGCATTGATCGGTAACAAGGCCTCCAACTTCTTTGAACGGCACGGCGCCAAGGTGAAAGCCCACGTCTCCGGACTGGGTGACAACCCGAGCGTCAATGACCTGATCGGTTCAGTGAAGGTCATGCTGAAGGCTTACGACAACGGTGAGATTGACAGGCTGTATCTGGTGTACAACAAGTTCGTCAACACCATGGTTCAGCAACCAAAAGTCGATCAACTGCTGCCTTTGCCCGTAACAGAAGACAGCAAGCTCGCCAAGAAGCACCACTGGGACTACCTCTATGAGCCGGATCCCAAGCAACTGCTGGATACCCTGCTGATTCGCTACGTCGAATCCCAGGTCTACCAGGGTGTGGTAGAAAACTTGGCAAGTGAACAGGCAGCCCGAATGGTTGCCATGCAAGCCGCGACTGACAACGCCGGCAACCTGATTAACGATCTGCAACTGGTATACAACAAGGCCCGTCAGGCCAGTATTACCCAGGAGCTCACAGAGATCGTTTCCGGTGCTGCTGCGGTGTAAGGCAAGGGTTATCAAAGGTTTAGAGGATTTGACATGAGTAACGGTTTCATCGTCCAAATCATCGGCGCTGTGGTGGACATCGAGTTCCCGCAGAATGCCGTGCCCCAGGTGTACGATGCACTGAAGGTTGTCAGCGAAGGCCAAGGCCAGGGTCTGGTACTGGAAGTTCAGCAACAGATCGGCGGCGGCGTCGTGCGTTGCATCACCATGGGTTCCTCCGACGGTCTGCGTCGTGGGTTGGAAGTAGTTAACAGCGGCAAGGCCATCCAGGTACCGGTCGGTACCTCGACCCTGGGCCGTATCATGAACGTACTGGGCGACCCCATCGACGAGAAGGGTCCGATCGGCGAAGAAGAGCGTTGGTCCATCCACCGCGAAGCCCCCAGCTACGAAGATCAGTCCAACAGCACCGAGCTGCTGGAGACCGGCATCAAGGTTATCGACCTGGTATGTCCGTTCGCCAAGGGTGGTAAGGTTGGTCTGTTCGGCGGCGCCGGTGTAGGCAAGACCGTCAACATGATGGAGCTGATCCGTAACATCGCGATCGAGCACAGCGGTTACTCCGTGTTCGCCGGTGTAGGTGAGCGTACCCGTGAGGGTAACGACTTCTACCACGAGATGATGGAGTCCAACGTACTGGACAAAGTATCTCTGGTTTACGGTCAGATGAACGAGCCGCCCGGAAACCGTCTGCGCGTGGCGCTGACCGGCCTGACCATGGCCGAGAAGTTCCGTGACGAAGGTCGTGACGTGCTGTTCTTCGTGGACAACATCTACCGTTACACCCTGGCCGGTACCGAAGTATCCGCACTGCTGGGCCGTATGCCCTCCGCAGTAGGTTACCAGCCGACCCTGGCCGAGGAGATGGGTGTTCTGCAAGAGCGCATCACCTCCACCAAGACTGGTTCCATCACCTCCGTACAGGCCGTTTACGTGCCTGCGGATGACTTGACCGACCCGTCTCCGGCAACCACCTTCGCCCACCTGGATGCGACCGTCGTTCTGTCCCGTCAGATCGCGGCTCTGGGTATCTACCCGGCCGTTGACCCGCTGGACTCCACCTCCCGTCAGCTGGATCCGCTGGTGGTTGGCAAGGAGCACTACGAGACCGCTCGTGGCGTTCAGACCGTACTGCAGCGCTACAAGGAGCTGAAGGACATCATCGCCATCCTGGGTATGGATGAACTGTCAGAAGAAGACAAACTGACCGTAGCCCGTGCCCGTAAGATTGAGCGTTTCCTGTCCCAGCCGTTCTTCGTGGCCGAAGTATTTACCGGTTCTCCGGGCAAATACGTGCCGCTGAAGGAAACCATCCGTGGCTTCCAGGGCATCCTGAAGGGCGAGTATGACGATCTGCCGGAGCAGGCGTTCTACATGGTTGGCGGCATCGACGAAGTCGTCGAGAAGTCCAAGAAACTGTAAGCCTCGATAGGAGGGCCCATGGCTGAGATGATCTCCTTTCACCTGGATGTGGTGAGCGCCGAAGGAAAACTGTTTTCCGGTCGCGTGCAATCTGCCCAGGTATCAGGCTCCGAAGGTGAGCTGGGTCTCCGCCACGGTCATGCTCCGTTGCTGACTGCCATCAAGCCGGGCCTGGTCCGCTTGATCAAGCAAAATGGTAGCGAAGAGGTGCTGTACATCTCCGGCGGCATGCTGGAAGTACAACCCGAAGCCGTGACCGTGCTGGCCGATACTGCCATTCGCGCCGACGATCTGGATGAGGCGAAAGCCCAGGAAGCCAAACGTCGTGCCGAAGAGCGGATCAACAGCTCCCATGGTGATATCGACTATGCTCAGGCGTCTGCCGAGCTGGCCAAAGCGATGGCCCAGTTGCGGGTTATCGATATCGTCAAAAAGAATTACCGTTAATCACGGTGATGCAAAAAGCGACCTTCGGGTCGCTTTTTTTTTGCCCGTTGGATAGACTCCGCCCAGCATTTCCACCTGTTTCAAAGGCTAGCTATGTCTCTCAACGTCGTGATCCTGGCAGCGGGCAAAGGCACCCGCATGCGTTCCTCCCTGCCCAAGGTGCTGCACCCCGTTGCCAGCAAGCCCATGGTCTCCCATGTGATCGAGACCGCCCGCCAGATCGGTGCCGAACAGCTGCACCTGGTCTATGGCCACGGCGCCGAACTGCTGAAGGAGCGGATCCAGGCATCCGACCTGAACTGGGTGCTGCAGGCCCAGCAACTGGGGACCGGCCATGCCGTCGCCCAGGCCATTCCGTTCTGGCATGACGAAGACGACGTGCTGGTGCTCTACGGCGATACCCCGCTGATCCAGCCCGAGACCCTGCAACGGTTGCTGGCCGCCAAGACCGACGATGGCATGGCGCTGCTGACCGTGGTACTGGACAACCCGACTGGCTATGGCCGCATCGTGCGGGAACATGGTCAGGTGGTCGGCATTGTCGAGCAGAAGGATGCCAACGTCGAGCAGCTCGCCATCCGCGAAGTGAACACCGGCGTGCTGGTGGCCAACGGTGGTCAGCTGCGTAGCTGGCTCTCCCGCCTGGACAACAAGAATGCCCAGGGCGAGTTCTATCTGACCGACGTCATCGCCATGGCCCATGGGGATGGTTGTGCCATCGCCGCCGTCCACCCTGACAGCGCCATGGAAGTGGAAGGGGCCAACAACCGGGTGCAGCTGGCTGCGCTTGAGCGCAGCTACCAGCAGATGCAGGCCGAGAAGCTGATGATCGCCGGCGCCACCCTGATCGATCCGGCCCGTTTCGATCTGCGCGGCACCCTGGAAATCGGGGAGGAGGTGGTGATCGACGTCAACGTCATCATCGAAGGCAAGGTGGTGCTGGGTAATCACGTGCGCATCGGTGCCGGCAGCGTATTGAAGGATTGCGTCATCGGCGACCACACCGAGGTGAAACCCTACTCCGTCATCGAAGGTGCGCAAATTGCCGACCAGTGCTCGGTCGGGCCCTTTACCCGCCTGCGCCCGGGTGCCGTGCTGGAGCAGGATGCCCATGTCGGCAACTTCGTCGAGATGAAGAAGGCCCGGCTGGGGGTGGGCTCGAAGTGCGGTCATCTGACCTATCTGGGGGATGCGGACGTCGGCGCCAAGGTGAACATCGGTGCTGGCACCATCACCTGCAATTACGATGGGGTGAACAAGTTCCAGACCATCATCGAGGACGACGTTTTCGTCGGCTCCGATACCCAGCTGGTGGCGCCGGTGCGGATCGGCAAGGGGGCGACCCTGGGGGCGGGTTCCACCATCACCAAGGATGTGGCGGAAAACGAGCTGGTGATCACCCGGGTGCCCCAGCGCCACATTCCGAACTGGCCCCGTCCGGTCAAGAAGAAGTGATGCCCGATCAATGAAATGCAAACCGGCGCCCGAGGGCGCCGGTTTTTTTGCTTATGGCTGATGGCTGGTGTCACTGGTCGATGGCTGGGGGGCCGCCCATGCGGTGGCGGAGGGACTGTTCTCCATCACCTGATACCAGTCGAGCTTGCGAGTCAGCCCCATGACCAGCGCCAGGGTGGCGAACAGCAGCAGGGCGCCGAGCAACAGGGCTGTCTCCTCGGCCTGCAGCAGCCCGAACAGGATGGCGTAGACCAGCCCCAGCAGGGCGGCGAATCCCATGCCCTGTTTTGGGCCGCCCAGCACATGGCTCAGGTAGAAGCCGTTGAGGGCCACACTGGCCAGGGCGGCAATGAGATAGGCCCAGGCAAAGCCGAGATGCTCGGTCAGCGCCAGCAGCACCAGATAGAAGATGGCCAGCCCCATGCCCACCAGCGCGTACTGGATGGGGTGTACCCGCAGCCCCTTGAGCAGCTCGAACATGAAGAAGCTGATGAAGGTAAGGCCGATGAACAGCAGGGCATATTTGGCGGCCCGCTCGTTCAGCTGATAGTGATCCACCGGTTGCACCAGGCTGACGCTGAATGACGGCAGTTTGGTACCGGCTCCCTTCATCATGCGGTTGAAGCGGCTCTCCATGTCGGTGGCGAACCAGCTGGTCTGCCAGCTTGCCTCGAACCCTTGATCCGCAAGAGTGCGTTCACCGGGCAGAAAGTCGCCGAGAAAATTGGGATGGGGCCAGTTGCCACTTAGGTGAAACCGGCTGTCCTGTCCGAGCGGCACCACTTCCAGCGCATTCATGCCCTGCAGATCCAGCTCGATGTGAAAGCGGCCATCTTCGTCTGGCAAGGCGTTGAGCGGGGCATGGATCCCCACTCGCCCGTCCCCCAGCAGGGCACCAGGGGCAAACGGGATGCGTTGCTCCCCCCATTGCAGTTCGGGTACGCGGCTGATGCCCCGGGCATCGGAGAGGATCAGGCTGAGATAGGGTTTGCCCGGCACCATGGCGGGATCCGCCGGGTCGAAGCTCAGGTTCGGGTTGCCGGCCACCAGCCCCTTGTCAGCCAGGCTGGTGGGCATCAGGCCGGAGAGAGAGAGGCGACTGTGATAAATCTGGGCCTGATAGATGCCGAGCTTGCGCGGGGTCACCTCCATGCTGGCCCGCACGTCCAGCCTCTTGGGCAGCAGGTAGCGATAGACCTGCTCCTTGCGCACGAAATGTTTGCCATCCTGCTCGACGGTGACGGCCCGGGTATAGGGTTGTACCAGTACGGGCCCCATCAGGCGCTGGGGCCCGCTGTGGCTGGCCATGATGCTGTGAATGGCCTGACTGCGATAGGCCTGGCGCTCCCGATTCAGCTCCATGATGGCGTGAACCGGGATCATCATCAGCAGGCAGAGCAACAGCAGCAGGGCGATCTTGTGGGTGAAAATCTGTTTGACCATGACACGTCTCCTTGTTGTTGAACGGGAGTGTGCCGGGGTCGCGTGAAGGGAGGATGGGGCAGTGTGAAGTAGTGGTGAAGGGGGATAAAAAAACCGGCGCCAGGCGCCGGTGTTGCTGGCATCAGAGTATCTTCAACCGGGCCGGCAGGGCGGCGAACACCTCCTCCCTGGCCCTGAGGGAAGCGAACTGCTTGCCCGGCGTCTGGATGACGGTGTGGACGAAGATGAGCGTCTTGTCCTGTTTGCTGGCCCAGCCGACGAACCAGCCGATCTGCTGCTCCCTGTCCAAGCTGCCATCCAGCAGCTTGGGGTAACCCATGCCGGTCTTGCCGTGGATCTGCCAACCGTCGATGTCGGGCTGACGCATCAGGTTGGCGGTATGGCGCAGGGTCTTGGCGGAGACCGGCAGCTTGCCGCTCACCATCTTGCCAAGGAAGCGGGCTTGCTCCTGGGGGCTGATGGCGAGGCTGGCGCTGAGCCAGGCCTGGGTCAGACCGTCGTGCTTGCCCGGGTTGCCTTCGAGATCCCGGTTGCCGTAGTCGAAGCTGTCCACGTAGTGCTGGAAGCGAGCCTCTCCCAGCCACTCGGTGAGGCGCTGCGAGTACCAGATGACCGAGAATTGCATCCAGCTGCTCGGGGTGGTGGTCTGTTTCCACTCCGGCAGGAAATCAGGATCACCGGCCTTGAACGGCAGGGCAGGCAGTTGTTCATCCACCAGGAAGCCGCTGTCATAGCCCATCAGTGCCAGCGGGATCTTGAAGGTGGAGGCCGGGGTCAACTGGGCGGCACAGTCCCCCTGGGTGCTGACGGGTTTGCCGGTGCCGTCGGCAAACAGCATGCAGCCAGAAGCGGCGCTGGCAGGCAGTGCACAGAAGAGGCCAGCAGCAAGCAGACCGGACAACAGCATACGGGGCATATCTATCTCCTTGATTAATATGAATGCGCATCGACGGGGAAGGTCGTCATCGAGGAGGTGCAGCTTAGCCCGGCTCTGTGTGCTTGGTGTGAAGTGTCCTCAGTTGCCGGGCAGCCAGAGTGTGGCCAGCACCCCCCCGTCCGGCTGATTGGCAAGAGCAAGATGGCCGCCATGCTGGCGTGCCACCTCCATGGCAAAACTGAGCCCGAGGCCGCTGCTTTTTCCCTTGTCTGGCCTTGGCAGGGAGTAGAAACGCTCGAAAATCCTGGGCAGCGCAAAGTCGGGAATGCCTGGCCCCTGATCCCGCACCCGGAAGCAATACCCCCCTTCCTCCATGGCGCCGCTCAGCACCAGGGTACTGCCGACGGGGGCGAAATCGAGGGCGTTGTCCAGCAGGTTGCCAAGGGCCTGCTCCACCAGCAGGGGATCCCACTTCTGCTTCTGACCTTCCCCCAGCTCGGCGTGCAGGGAGATCTGGCGGTGCTGGGCCTGGATCTGGCGGGCGTCGAGCACCCGTCTGCCCAGCCGGGCCGGCTCGACGGATTGTCTGTCCAGCCCCTGCCCTGATTCGAGGCGGGCGAGTTGCAGCATGCGCTCGATCAGCTGCTGCATGCGGGCCGTCTCCAGATTGATGTTGCCGATAAAGCGCTTTGCGATGTCCGGCGGCGGCGCCTCGGCCAGGATCTCCCCCGCCCCGCGAATGGCCGCCAGCGGGCTTTTGAGCTCGTGGGTCAGGCTGTGGACATAGGCCTCGATATAGGCCTTGCCGTCCAGTTGGCGGCGCATGGTCTCCAGGGAGTGGCCTAGCCTGTCCAGTTCGGGGCTGTAGAGGCGCGGCAGGCTGGCGGGCTGACCCTGGCTGATTGCATCCGCATAGTGCACCAGCTTGCCGATGGCGCGGTTGAGCCACCACACCAGCAAGGCGCCGATGAGCAGCGAGATGAACAGCAGCAGGGCCGCCCCTTTCAGCAACTGGTGTTCGCTGCGCTCTATCATGGGCTGCAGGGTGCTGTTGGGCTTGGCGACGGTGAGGGAGCCGATGATCTCGACCCCTTCCCGCAGCGGAGCTGCCACATACATGGTCGAGCTGGCAGCATCGTCGGGATCGGTGCGGGTGCTGCGGGCGCCATATTCGCCACGCAGGGTCAGGTAGACGTCGTTCCAGCGCGAGTAGTCCTTGCCCAGATCCACCCCGTCCGAGTCGTAGACCACCCTGCCTTTTGCGTCGGTCACATAGATGCGGTACTCCGCCTGCTGCTTGAGGTGGCCATCGATGAGGGCATTGATGGGACTCTGGTTGAGGCGGGCGAAGGCGCTGGCCAGCCGGCCATTCGCCATCTTTCCTTCCTGCATGTCGTCCAGGGCCAGGGGGGCCAGCATCTGCGCCATGTCCACCAGGGTATCTTCGGTGGCGCTGCGTACCCCGGGCTTGATCTCCTCGACGAAGATCTCCAGCACGAACCAGGCGGCCAGGGCGAAGATCAGCACCAGGCCGCACAGCAGTTGCAATCCGATTCTCATCTCATCCCCCTGCCGATGCCCGGCCACCCTGAGTTCATGCCAGCTCCAGACTGTAGCCCAGCCCGCGGTGGGTCAGGATCAGGTTGGCGTCAGGATCCCGCTCCCGCAGCTTGGCTCTCAGGGTCTTGATGTGGGTGTCGACGGTGCGATCCAGACTCTCTTCCGCATCCTGCCACACCAGGTCCATCAGCTGCTGGCGGGAGTAGACCCGACCCGGCGCCAGCATCAGGGTCTTGAGCAGCAGGTACTCATAGCGGGTGAGCGTCAGGGGCTGGCCCAGGAAGCAGATTCGTGCCCGCTCCTCGTCCAGGGCGAGTGGCTGTATCGGCTGGGAGGGGGCGGGCTGGCTGCGGCGCAGGATGACCCGCACCCGGGCACACACCTCACGAGGCGAGAAGGGTTTGGCCACATAGTCGTCTGCCCCTATCTCCAGCCCGATCAGCCTGTCTATCTCCTCGCTGCGAGCGGTGAGAAACATCAGGGGAATATCGGTCAGTGCCCGCACCCGCTTGCACAGTTCGAAACCGCTGATGTCCGGCAGCCCCACATCCAGGATCAAAAAATCCGGTCGCGTCTGTTCCAGTCGCGCCAGCAACGGCTGACCGAGGGGGAACCACTCCACCTCGAAACCATCGGTCTGCAGGGCATAGATCAGGGTATCGGCAATGCTGGCTTCATCTTCCACCAGCCAGATGAGTCGTTTTTGCATGGCATCCTCGTCGCAAATCAGCTGCCCCATTCTGGCATCGAACCAAATCGGATCCTATTTGCCGTTTGATTTTTCCCGAAAAGGCATTAATATTTCGTCATTCTTTCGAATCGAAACTTATAAATGACCAAACGCAACACACAGCAGCGCCGTCACACCATAGTGAGTCTGGTGCAGGAGCAGGGGGAAGTCAGCGTCGATGCCCTGGCCAAACACTTCGCCACTTCCGAGGTGACCATCCGCAAAGATCTGGCGGTGCTGGAGACCGGTGGCCTGTTGCTGCGTCGCTACGGCGGTGCCGTTCCCCTCCCCAGCGAGATGGTGGTGGACAGCAACCCGGAACAAGTTTCGAATCGAAAGCTTGCCATTGCCCGCGCCGCCGCCGAGCGGATCCGCGATCACAACCGCGTCATCATCGACAGCGGCAGCACCACCAGCGCCATGATCCCCATGCTGGGCAACAAGCGCGGCCTCATTGTCATGACCAACTCCCTCAATGTGGCCGGTGCCCTGCGCGAGCTGGAAAACGAACCCACCCTGCTGATGACTGGCGGGACCTGGGATCCCCACTCCGAATCTTTCCAGGGGAAGGTGGCGGAGCAGGTGCTGCGCTCCTATGACTTCGACCAGCTCTTCATCGGTGCCGATGGCATCGACCCGGAGCGGGGCACCACCACCTTCAACGAGCTGGTGGGCCTCTCCCGGGTCATGGCCGAAGTGTCGCGGGAGGTCATCGTCATGGTGGAGTCGGAGAAGATCGGCCGAAAAATCCCCAATCTCGAGCTGCCATGGTCCGGCATCCATACCCTGGTGACCGACGAGGGGCTGAGCAATGCGGCCAGAGAACAGATTCAGGCCAGGGGGATCACGCTGATTTGCGCCCCCGTGGCCGTGTGATTTGAACAAACCATTATCCAACCGAATTAACGTCTTACGTTTCAAGGAGAAGTGTATGTGTGGCATCGTCGGGGCCGTCGCCCAACGTGATGTGGCTGAAATCCTGGTAGAGGGCCTGCGCCGTCTGGAATACCGTGGCTACGATTCGGCCGGTGTTGCCGTGTTCAGCGCCAACCAGCCGCTGCAGCGGGTGCGTCGCCTCGGAAAGGTGGCCGAACTGGCCAAGGCACTGGAAGAGCAGTCCGTCCACGGTGGTACCGGCATTGCCCACACCCGCTGGGCTACCCATGGCGAGCCGTCCGAGCGCAATGCTCACCCCCACGTCTCCGAGCATATCGTGGTGGTGCACAACGGCATCATCGAGAACCACGAAGAGCTGCGGGAAGAGTTGAAGGCGCTGGGCTATGTGTTCAGCTCCGACACCGACACCGAAGTGATTGCCCACCTGGTGCACCACGAGCTGAAATCCGCCCCCAGCCTGCTGGCGGCCATGCAGGTAGCGGTGAAGCAGCTGCGCGGCGCCTACGGCACCGTGGTGATGGACAGCCGTGACGACAGCCGCGTGGTGGTGGCCCGCTCCGGCTCCCCCCTGGTGATCGGCCGCGGCATCGGCGAGAACTTCATCGCCTCCGACCAGATGGCCCTGCTGCCGGTGACCCGCCGCTTCATCTTCCTAGAAGAGGGCGATGTGGCCGAAGTGACCCGCCGCGACGTGCATATCTTCGATACCGACGGCCATGCCGTGGTACGCGAGGAGCTGGAGTCCGAGCTCTCCCACGATGCCGGTGACAAGGGCGAATACCGACACTACATGCTCAAGGAGATCTACGAGCAGCCCAAGGCCATCACCAACACCCTGGAAGGCCGCCTGGGCAGTGATCACGTGGTGGTCGAGTCCTTCGGCAACGGCGCCCGCGCCATTTTCGACAAGGTCGAGCACGTCCAGATCGTCGCCTGCGGCACCTCCTACAACTCCGGCATGGTGGCCCGCTACTGGTTTGAAGAGATCGCTGGCGTCTCCTGCGACGTGGAGATCGCCTCCGAATTCCGCTACCGCAAGTCGGTGGTACGCCCCAACAGCCTGCTGGTGACTCTTTCCCAGAGCGGCGAGACCGCCGATACCCTGGCCGCCCTGCGGTTGGCCAAGGAGTCTGGTTACATGAGCTCCCTGGCCATCTGCAACGTACCGGGCTCCTCCCTGGTGCGCGAATCCGACCTGGCCTTCATGACCCGGGCTGGTGCCGAGATCGGGGTGGCGTCTACCAAGGCGTTCACCACCCAGCTGGCCGGTCTGCTGATGCTGGTGGCCTCCGTCGGTCACTGCCGTGGCAACCTGAGCGCCGCCGCCGAGGCCGAACTGGTCAAGGCGCTGCAAGCCCTGCCTGTGCGTATCAAGGAGAGCCTGGCCCTGGCCAAGCAGATCGAGACTCTGGCCGAAGAGTTTGCCGACAAGCACCATAGCCTGTTTCTCGGTCGTGGCAGCCAGTACCCCATCGCCATGGAAGGGGCGCTCAAACTCAAGGAGATCTCCTACATCCACGCCGAGGCCTATGCCGCCGGTGAGTTGAAGCATGGCCCTCTGGCGCTGATCGATGCCGAGATGCCCATCATCGTCGTGGCGCCGAACAACGATCTGCTGGAGAAGCTGAAGTCCAACGTGGAAGAGGTGCGTGCCCGTGGTGGTATCCTCTATGTGTTCGCCGATGCGGACGCCGGTTTCAAGAGCGACGAGACCATGCGGGTGATGAGCCTGAACCACGTGGAAGAGATGATCGCGCCCATCGTCTATACCGTGCCGTTGCAGTTGCTCTCCTACCACGTGGCCCTCATCAAGGGCACCGACGTGGATCAGCCGCGCAACCTGGCCAAATCCGTGACTGTGGAATAAGCCGTCGCCGGAAATGAAAAAAGAGCCGCATTGCGGCTCTTTTTATTTTGGCAAAACAGGCTACGACAGCCGCAGGTTGGTGATGGTGACGTCGTCCAGGGAAGGCACAATGATGCCGCTGGAGATGCTCTTGGCGATCGCCTGGTTGCGGTTGCGCGAGTCCGTCTTGTTGGTGACCTGATTGAGGTGGAAGTTCACGGTTCGCTCGCTGATGCCGAGGATGGTGGCGATCTCCCAGGAGGTCTTGCCCTCGCTGGCCCAGAAAAGGCACTCCTTCTCCCGATCCGACAGCTCGGCCAGGTATTTCATCAGGTCTGGTCTGGCCTTGATGAGGGTCAGGGCCGAGTTGAAGATGTAGCTGGCGCAGAATGACAGCAGGGGAACGTTTTCAAACATCAGATCGGAATTGGACTTCTCCTTGCTGATGAAAGAGAGGATGCCGTGTTCCCCCTGCGGCGTGTGCAGCGGGAAGGAGACGCCGTTCCTCACCCCGAAGTCGGCGGCCAGGTTCATCACCTCCCTGCTGGCGCTGGGCAACCAGGGGGCATCACAATCGAGCTTGTTCCAGAAGATGGGCTGGGTCTGCTTCAGTCCCAGGAAGACGACCGGATCCTGGGTCAGGTAGTGCCGTTCCGAATAGGCATCAAACCAGCTGGTGGGGCAGTTGTTGAACAAGGCCACATGGGATTTCTGCATACTGATGGGGAAAATAATCAGCAAACGGAAGTAATCAAACCCCATCTGATGACTGAAGCGCTCCAGTTGTTGCTGGATCTCTCTGGTCTTCTTCGCCTTGGTGAACCGATCTATGTGTTCCCAGATCGCATCGTTAAACATGTAAGTCTCCTTTTTCGATCACTTATCTTGCTGATCGAAAAGACATTTTTTAGTTATTTAAAATGGTGTTGCGACTACCAACGCCAGTTATTCCCGTACTTGTCTAAAAAGTATCCTGTTTTTTCGGCCAGAGGCCAAGAAAATCATCTGATTGCCAGTGACCCTACTCTTTGAGACAATGAGAATAGTTATCATTGTTAAGATTTATATCATGAACAAGTTTTGGGGTCTGGCCTTGTTACCCATGGCCGTTCATTGCGTCGTGTCCGCCGACGAAGTGGTTGCGCCAGCATTGAAGAACAGTATCGCCGACGGGAAAGCCTCCCAGCTGCGTGTGGAGAAAGCCGCCGATGGAGCCGTCGCCGCCAGGGTTGAGCTGCAAAATGCCCAACTGCAACTGCGGGATCTGGAAGCCTACAACCGCTACATGCAGTCTCTGGTGGCCGATCAGCAAAACGAGCTGGGCAAGCTGAACCAGCAGTTGGAGGCGGTACAGGAGACCAGACAGGGGCTTGTCCCCCTGATGCTGCAGATGCAAGCCGATCTGGAACAGCTGGTACAGGATGACATCCCGCTGCGCAGAGAGGATCGTCTGGCGCGGGTTGCTGCCTTGAAAGCGACGCTGGCTAGAGCCGATGTGAGCGAGGCGGAGAAGTTCCGCCAGCTATTGCAGGCCTATCAGATTGAAGCCGAATACGGCAGCAGGCTGGACCATTATTCCGCCGAGCTGGTGCTGGATGGCGCACCGCGCCAGGTCGACGTGCTGGCTCTGGGTCGGATCTCCCTGCTGGCGATGACCGCCGATCGCTCCCAGGCGTGGCGCTGGTCTGCCGAGCACAAGCAGTGGCAAGCCCTCGACGGCCAGTGGCTCTCCCCCATCGCCGAGGCGTTGGAAATGGCTGCCGACAAGAAAGTTCCCCAGTTGTTGAATGTCCCCCTTTCCGTCAGCCGTGGTCAGGAGGCCCAGTCATGAGCGTCACCATGAAGTGGTTACCCCTTGCCCTCGTCCTCTCTCTGGGCACCACAGCCGCCGTGGCCGAGGAAGCCTGGCAGCAGCAGGAACAGGCCCGTGAGCAGAAGGCTCAGCAGGATCTGGCGTCTGTCTCCAGGGATCTGAGCAGTGCCCGTGCCAAGCTGGCCGAGGCCCAGCGCCTGAGCAAGGAGCTGGCCAGCCAGTTTGCGGCCAATGAAAAGCAGCTGGTGGAGCTCAATACCCAATGGGAGCAAGCCTCCGGCGACATGAACGACATCTTTGCGGTCACCCGTCAGGGCGCCAGCGATGCGGTCAAGTTGCTGAGCGAATCCGCCGTCGAGGGCCAGTATCCTGATCGTCTCGCCCCGCTGAAAACCATGGCACAGGATAAACAGGTGCCTGATCGCGCCGCCCTTGCCCTGCTGCCAGCCACCTTGCTACAGGAGATCCGCGAATCGGGCCGGGTTGCCCAGTTCAACGGCAAGGTGCTTGATGCCCAGGGCGTTGCCAGCGAGCAGACGTTGACCCGGATCGGCAGCTTCGCCCTGCTGGGCGATGCTGGTTTCTTGCAACCGGAGGCCGAAGGCCTGAGTCCGGTGCTGGGCCTGCCAGGCAGCGTGCTTTCCGCTGTGGCCGCTTATCAGGGTCAGGAGGGAGAAGCGTTGCCGCTGGATCCCTCCCACGGTGTTCTGCTCGATATGCTGGCCCAGGCGCCCACCTTCTGGCAGCAAGTCCAGCAGGGCGGCCAGGTCGGCGCCATCATCGTGCTGCTGGCCGCTATCGGCCTGGGGATCGCTGGAGTACGGCTGTGGAGCCTCTCTCGCGAACTGGGTCGGGTTCGTAGCCAGCTCAAGAGCGGTGAATATCATGCCGACAACGCTCTCGGCCGGGTGCTGACGGTAGCTGACAAGCATCCAGAACTGAGCATGGAGACCCTCGAACTGCGTCTGGATGAGGCGATCCTGCAGGAGACCCCTCGCCTGGAGCGCGGCATCGGCATGGTCAAGGTGATCGCGGCCATCGCCCCCATGCTGGGTCTGCTCGGGACAGTGACCGGTATGATCGGCACCTTCCAGGCCATCACCCAGTTCGGTACCGGCGATCCCAAGATCATGGCGGGCGGCATCTCCATGGCCCTGGTCACCACGGTGCAGGGTCTGGTAGCGGCCATTCCGCTGATCCTGGCCCACAGCCTGTTGCAGTCCCGTTTCACCGAGCTCTCCAACGTGCTGGAACAGCAGGTGGCCGGGATCCTGGCCGAGCGGGCCGAAAGCAATGGTGACAGGGTGGAGCGGGTAGCATGATGCTCGACATCTGGCAGCAGTTGCAGAGCTTCATGGGCCGTGGCGGCCCGGTGCTCTGGGTCATTCTGGCCTTGCTGGTGCTGATGTGGATTCTGATGATCGAGCGGCTGCTCTACCTCAACCTGGGGTTTGCACCGTTGCAGCGTGAGCTGCTGGGCCGCTGGCAGGCGCGTCGCGAGCGTCACAGCTGGCACGCTCGCGCGATTCGCGGGCGCTGGCTGGCAGAAGTGGAGCTGGCGCTCAACCGTCATCTGATCTTCATCCGCACCCTGGTGGTGCTCTGCCCCATGCTGGGATTGCTGGGTACAGTGACCGGCATGATAGGCGTATTCGATGCGCTGGCTGCGGCTAACCGCTTTAACCCGGAGAGCATGGCGGGCGGGATCTCCCGCGCCACCATCCCCACCATGGCAGGCATGGTGGTGGCCCTCTCCGGCGTGTTGTTACTTAGCCGGCTCGAGAGTCAGGCCAAGCGTGCGCTGGCCAAGACCCGGGACGGCCTGCGAGAAGAGAAGGTAATGCGATGAGACGGCAATCCAAACGCCAGCGCGATGAAGTGCAGATCGACATGACCCCCATGCTGGATATCGTCTTCATCATGCTGATCTTCTTCATCGTGACCACCTCCTTCGTGCGCGAAGCCGGGCTTGAGGTACACAGACCCCAGGCCAGCCAGGCCAAGGCGCAGAAATCGTCCAGCATCATGCTGGCGATCGGCGCTCAGGGGCAGATCTTCCTCGACCGCAAACAGGTGGATGTGGAGCGGGTGCAGGCCACCCTCGCCCGACTGTTGGCGGAGCAGCCCGAGGCAAGCCTGGTGATCCAGGCCGATGAACGGGTACCCCACGGCAAGGTGGTGCGGGTGATGGATGAAGCCAAGGCGGCAGGCATCGCCAACATCGCCGTGGCGGTGGCACCGAAATGAAACACAAGTTGATGAGCCTGGGACTGGGGATCGCCCTCAGTCTGGGCATCCTGTTGTTCATGGCCACCCTGGTGGAGCCGCCCGGAGGGGAGACGGCGACCACAGAGCAGAAATCCATCGTCATCAACATGCAGAACGAGGTGACCGAGGTACAGGTGCGTGAGCGGCCGGTACCCCAGGAGCCGGAACCCCTGCTGGAGCCGCCTGCCGTGCTGGCTTCGACACCGATGCCCATGCCGGCGGCGGCCCCGCTGCCTTCGGTACAGCCGAGCCTGGATCTGGTCTCGACCCTGAGTGCGGTACAGGTCTCTGCCCCTGGCGTGGCGACCAGTCCCACTCCGGTCGCGAGCGGCAATTTCCATGGACAGCAGCAGGGCGCTGGAATCGGTGCCAGCGACCTCTTGATGCCACTGCAACGGGTTGAGCCTGTTTATCCCTACCGGGCCCAGCAGGCCGGTATCGAGGGGTCCGTGACCTTGCGTTTCAGCGTCGATGCCGACGGCCGGGTACAGGATGTGGAGGTGGTCGAGGCCAAGCCGAAGCGCCAGTTCGAGCGAGCGGCCATTCAGGCGATCAACAAGTGGCGCTATCAGCCTAGGCCGGGCGCCACCGACAAGCTGGTGCAAGTCATCACGCTCAAATTCAAATTGGAGTCATAACCATGTTGCGGATCTGGATCTGTCTGCTGGCCCTGGTCAGCCAAGCCTGTCTGGCGATGGAGGTGAGCCCTCATTTCTCCCGCCAGCTGGAGCCCGTGATGAAGCTCTATCAATCCGGCCAGTGGCAACAAGCCCAGAGCAAGGCGGCTGTGCTCAAACCCGGTTCCGAGGCTGAGCACGCCTGGCTGGCGCAGTTACAAGCCTCTCTGGCCGCCAATCTGCAGCAGACCGCGCAGGCGAGTCGCTACGTGGAGCAGGCTCTTGCCTATAAAGAGTGGCCAGAGCAGCAACGACTTCAGTTGTTGCGTCTGCGCGGGGATATCCAGGCCCAGCAATCCAACTGGTCCGGCGCCATCGCCAGCTACAAGGCCGCATTGGCCATCAAGGCTGACGATACCTTGCGTCTGCGCTTGGCTGGCCTCTATTACCACAACAAGCAGTACGGCGAGGCAGCCAGCCAGAGTGAACAACTGTTGAAGAAAAGCTGGCAGAAGCAGGCAGCCATCATCCGCCTCTCCTCCCTCACTGCATTGCAGCGTTACGGCGTGGCTGCGGATCAGGCCGAAGAGTTGATCCGCCGCGAGCCGAAAGAGAGCAAGTGGTGGCAGCAGGCTGTGTCGCTCAATCTCTCCGCCAAGCGTGGTGATCGAGCGCTTGCACTGCTGCAAACCGCCATCGACCGTCAACTGATGGATGATGCCGCCGCCCGCAACCAGCTGATCCGCCTGTATGCCTGGCAGGGACTGCCCTATCGCGGTGCGCGTCTGCTGGAGTCTGCCATGGCCAAGGGACAGATGAAGCAGAGCGCAGAGAATCGCCAATTGCTGGCCCAGTTGTGGGAAGGGGCACGTGAGTGGCCGAAGGCTGTGGACAGCTGGCAGCTGCTTGCCCGGGAACATGCTCACCCCAAGGCCGCCATGCGTGCCGCCGAACTGCTGCTGCAACAGGGCAAGACGGATGCCGCCATGATCCAGCTCTCGGCCATCAAGTCAGTGAAGGGAGAGCAGGGCAACAGAGCCAAGGCCCTGCTGGTGCAGGCACACCTCAATAAAGAACAATATGCTCAGGCGCTGGTGTTGGCTCGCGAGCTGCAACAGCAGAACAACTGGCAAGACAGGGCGACCAGCTGGGTCAACTACATTCAGGCCCAGACTGACGGTATGAACAAAAAATCGGCATGAAACTGGGGTAAACTCTCATTTCATGGGGTTTAGCCTGCTTTTTCAGCAAACGAGCGCATTTTTACAAAAAGCCCTTGTCATCGCGGCGCGGCTCCCTATAATGCGCCCCTACCAGCACGGCGGAACACGCCAACCTGATGAGCCAGCTTCCTTAGGAAGTGGGTGCCGAAAGAAAAGCGAAAACAACCGCTTGACTTTCGAAGTGAGGAGCGTAAGATGCGCCTCCTCAACGCGATAAGCGTGACGCTCTTTAACAATTTGAATCAAGCAATCTGTGTGGGCACTCACAGCATCGAGCATCAAAAACAATTTTTGATTTTCAATGTCTGATGAAGTGACCAAAGCAACGAAAGTTGCAGCAGTTAATTCAGCAATTCATTGAGCCGCTTTTCGAAGCAACCAAACTTAAATTGAAGAGTTTGATCATGGCTCAGATTGAACGCTGGCGGCAGGCCTAACACA
>NZ_JAPCIZ010000054.1:0-29273 GCF_027707725.1 Aeromonas sp. QDB25
TAGCGCAGTGGAACCACCTGACCCCATGCCGAACTCAGAAGTGAAACGCTGTAGCGCCGATGGTAGTGTGGCATTCGCCATGCGAGAGTAGGACACTGCCAGGCACCCAATACAAGAAACCCCGCTCACTCGAGCGGGGTTTTTTATTGCCTGAAATTCACGTTATCCATCCATATCTGGTTGATTTACCACCACAATTGTATCGTTATACAACCTGATCAGCACAGGGCAGCTCCATGTTGACTATCCCATCTTCCAGCTGAATATCGATCTTGAAACCGAGCCGTTTGGCCAGATTGATCATGCCGCGATTGCTGGGCATGGTCATGCCAGAGAGCTGGCCTATGCCACGCTCTCTGGCATAGCGCACGATCTTTTCCATCATCAACTTGCCGAGTCCGAGCCCTTTCAAGTCTGAGCGGACCAGGATGGCAAACTCCGCATCCGATTGATCCGGGCTGGCAATGGCTCGCACCACTCCCAGGATCTGCTGGCTGAAAGGGCCGTCCTGACCCACGGCGACGAAGGCCATTTCCCGGTCATAATCGATCTGGGTCATGCGGGCCAGCTCCTCATGCCCCAGCTCCCCCACGTCGGCGAAGAAGCGTTTGTACCTGTCTTCATCAGACACCTGCCGCACGAACTGCTTGTGGGCCGGCTCGTCTTCGGGGCGGATGGGGCGGAGCAGTACATGACTCTGATCTTTCAGCCAGGCACCCTCTTCCAGCTCGGTGGGATAGGGGCGAATGGCCAGTGGCAGCACTTGTTGTCCTCGCTCTGCCAGGACGAGCCGGGCATCCAGGATCACCATCTCTTCACCACAGGCCTGCAGCGGGTGCAGATCCAGTTCTTGTATCTCGGGGAAGGCCAGCAGCAGCTCGGAGAGCTGGCACAGCACCTGGCCGAGGGCGTCGATATCGAGCCGTACCGGACTGGCCTGCTCGCGGATCTTGCCATCCTTGAGGGCACCAATGATCTGGTAGCGAGCCAGTGCCTGGTTGAGGGGAGGAAGGGCCGCGACCATCTCGCGGGGCTCGGCACCGGATTCCCCGAGCAGGATGACGGGGCCGAAGACCGGATCCTGCTGCAAGCGGATCCGTAGCTCCAGACCCCCGCTGCGGCGTGCCATGCGTTGTACCAGAAGCCCTTCTATGCGGGCGCCAGGATCGTGCTGACGTACCCTGTCCAGAATGGCATCCGCCGCCTGGGCGACTTCCGCCGAGGTGCGCAGGTTCAGCATGACACCGTGTACATCGGATTTGTGGGCGATGTCGGGAGATCGCAGCTTCACCGCTACGGGGTAGCCGATCTGTTCTGCAGTCAGTGCGGCCTCTATGGCATCGGAAACGATCCAGGTCGCGAGGGTGGATAGCCCGGCTGCCTGCAAGATGGGATGAGCCAGGTGGGTGTCCAGCACCCGCTGCTGGCGCTCCAGCGCTTGCCCAAGGAGCTGCTGGCAGCGCTCGACATCGAGCCTGTCGCCCTGCAGGGAGGCCGGTGTTTCCATCAACTGCTTCTGGTTGCGGCGATATTCCACCATGTGCATGAAGGCCGTGACGGCGCTTTCCGGGGTGCGATAGGTCGGGATGCCCGCCTCATTGAACAGGCGTCTCCCCTCCTGGGCGGAGTATTCGCCTGCCCAGTTGGTCAGGATGTTGAATCGTCTGGCCCTGGGATGCTGCTTGATGAAGTCGATCAGGTTGCTGGCGAGGGTGACACCTCGGGCGGTGAGGGACGGTGCATGGATCAGCAGGATGGCATCGGCACTGTCCCCTTGGAGCAGCGTCTCGAGTGCACTCTTGTAGGCCTCGATATCTGCATCGCTGCCGATGTCGAGGGGTGGCATCTCCAGCTTGCCTCCCCGAGACAGCAGTACGTCTGCGGCCATGTTGGCGAGGCCGCGCCCGTTGGAGAGGATGGCGAGCCGCTCCCCCTTGAGGGTCAGGGAGTGGCTCAGGGTCTCGACAGTGGCAAACAGTTCGTGGGTATCCCGGACGCGCAGCATGCCAGCTCGGCGGATGGCGGCATCATAGACATTGTCGAGACCGTTGGCCGGGTCATGCCGACCGCTCTTGAGGATCAGGATGGGTTTGTTGCGCGAGGCTGCACGGGCGGCGGAGAGAAAGTGCCTGGCATCGTGCAGCTTGTCCATGTAGATCAGGATGGCGCGGGTCGTCCCGTCCCGGGAGAGCTGATCCAGCAGTTGGCCAAAGTCGATGTCGCAATGATCGCCCAGGGAGATGAAGGCCGAGAAGCCGATTTCGCGCTGCTTGGCCCAATCCAGGATGGTGGTGCTGACCGCTGCCGACTGGGAGAGAAACGCCACCTGTCCCGGAGTCGCTGCAATGGGGGAAAAGCTGGCGTTGATACCCTGCCCGGGGAGCAGCATGCCCATGCTGTTGGGGCCGAGCAGCCGGATGCCGTATTGCTGGCACAGATGCTTGAGCCGCAGGCGCTCGTCAGTGGAGAACTGGGCGGCCAGTATGATGGCGGCTCCGGTTCCTTTCTTGCCGAGCTCCTCGATGAGCGGCAGTACCCGTTCGCGCCGGGTACAGACGATGGCGAGATCGGGGGAGAGGGGAAGGCTCTCTATGTCCGGATAGGCGAGCACGCCAGCGATGGCCTGGCTGCGGGGGGCTACGGGTAGTATAGGGCCCTGGAACTGACCCGCCAGCAGGTGCCGGATGACCACATGGCCTGCTTTCTGCGGATCACTGGAGGCGCCGATGACGGCGATCGAGTGAGGTTTGAAGAGCCGATCCAGGCCGCTTTGTTTCATGGGCACTCCTCGTGGTGGCCCCCGGGGCGAGGGGGACGGATGGTGCCAGTCTAATACGCTTTGCGTGCGGGTTCTGTGACCGATTGCGGATCACGATCTGGCTAGTGCGCTGGCGCGCAGATAAAAGCGCAGCTCCCCCTGAATGCATTGCACCGTGGCGAGGTGCCTGTCCTGGAGATAGATCTCCTGCTCCCGATCGAGTTCATGGCGCTGGACCCCGAGGCTTTGCAGATATTCTGCGAACAGGATGGCACTGCGGATTTCGACAAGATGCTGGCTCACGCTCTATTCCTTGATGGTGGCTGGATGGTGCCGGCCAGTGTCCCCTCTTCTCCCCCACTTTCATACTGATACATTTGACACTCACTGTGGCTCTGACGCCTGCCGGATCAGCGAAGGCCTCCCTGGCCGCGTGCGGTGTCCCAGAAGGCGCGGATCAGTGGCTCTTCCAGCCGCTTCTTGAGCACGGCGATGCCGACGTCGAACGCCTTGAGCGCCGGTTTGGGCTCGACCACACGCACCTTGTCCCCCATGGGGCTGTGATCGATGACGGCGGCAGGCACGACACCCACACCGAAGCCGAGGGCCACCATGGCGACGATGCCCTCGTTGCCCGCCACTTCTGCATAGATGTTGGGAGCTATCCCCTTGTTGCGAAACCATTGATCACAGCGCTTTCGGGCCAGCCCCTGTTCGGAGAGGATCAGCGGCAGGCGCTCCCAGTCAGGTTCGCCCTGGGGGAACCACTGACCCTGCTGGGGGGCATTGCGGGGGGCGATGAACACCAGAGGGACTTGTTGCAGGCTGGCGAATTCCAGCTTGGACGAGAGCGCATCCGGCCTCGCTGCGATGGCGAGATCGGCTTCGTCAGCCAGGATCTTGTCCACTGCCAGTGCAGGGTCGCCGGTCTCCAGCTTGATCTCCAGCTGGGGATAACGGCGACGAAAGCGTTCCAGTACCTCGGGCAGCAGAAAGTAGCTGGCGGTGACCGAGCAGAACACCCGCAGCCGCCCTTGCAGCGGCTCGTCGCTGCGCTTGAGCTCCTGTTTGAGTTGGCGCCACTCCTGCAGCAAGGCACCGCCAAACTCCCGCAGCTTGTCACCAGCAGGGGTGAGCCGCACCGAGCGGTTGTCCCGCTCGAACAGCACGCAGCCGGTCTCCTGTTCCAGTCGTTGGATGGCGCGGCTCAGGGTGGAGGGGCTGACCGCCATGGCATCGGCGCTTTTGCCGAAGTGGAGGGAGTCGGCGAGGTGGAGAAACAGTTCGAGATTGCGAAGGTCCATCTTTTTATTCCTGCGGCGTTGTCAGGCGCCCTGTAGCACGATGGCTCGGCGGCGGGAGATTGCGGGAAATCACATTTCAATTCCTGCAACGTACTGTTTCGAATATATCAGTTCAGGCAATAAGTGTCCCGCGCTATAGTGGTTTCGACAACGCCGCTATCCGGCATGGAATCAATAGAACGGAGCAATCACCATGGCTAACTATTTCAACACCTTGAACCTGCGTCAGCAGTTGGCCCAGCTGGGCAAGTGTCGTTTCATGCAGCGCGAAGAGTTCGCGGACGGCTGCAACGTGCTGAAGGGCAAGAAGGTGGTGATTGTGGGCTGTGGCGCCCAGGGCCTGAACCAGGGTCTGAACATGCGCGACTCCGGGCTGGACATCTCCTACGCCCTGCGCAAGGCCGCCATCACCGAGAAGCGCGCCTCCTGGCAGAAGGCCACCGACAACGGCTTCGTGGTCGGCACCTATGAAGAGCTGATCCCGACCGCCGATCTGGTGCTGAACCTGACTCCGGACAAGCAGCACTCCGACGTAGTCAAAACCGTGATGCCGCTGATGAAGCAGGGCGCCGCTCTGGGCTACTCCCACGGCTTCAACGTGGTGGAAGAGGGTCAGCAGATCCGTTCCGACATCACCGTCGTGATGGTTGCACCCAAATGCCCGGGCACCGAAGTGCGTGAAGAGTACAAGCGTGGTTTCGGCGTACCGACCCTGATCGCCGTGCACCCGGAGAACGATCCCCAGGGTGAGGGCATGGCCATCGCCAAGGCGTGGGCCTCTGCTACCGGTGGCGACCGTGCCGGCGTGCTGGAATCCTCCTTCGTCGCGGAAGTGAAATCCGACCTGATGGGCGAGCAGACCATTCTGTGCGGCATGCTGCAGGCCGGTTCCCTGCTCTGCTACGACAAGCTGGTTGCCGAGGGCACCGACCCGGCCTATGCCGGCAAGCTGATCCAGTTCGGCTGGGAGACCATCACCGAGGCCCTGAAGCAGGGTGGCATCAGCCTGATGATGGACCGTCTCTCCAACCCGGCCAAGCTGCGTGCCTTCGAGCTCTCCGAGCAACTGCGCACCCTGATGCGTCCGCTGTTCGAGAAGCACATGGATGACATCATCGCCGGCGAGTTCTCCCGCGGCATGATGGCTGACTGGGCCGAAGACGATGCCAAGCTGTTCGGCTGGCGCGAAGAGACCGGCAAGTCCGCCTTCGAGAATGCCCCTGCCTATGCCGGCAAGATCGCAGAGCAGGAGTACTTCGACAATGGTGTGGTCATGGTGGCCATGGTCAAGGCGGGTGTCGAGCTGGCGTTCGAAACCATGGTGGCCTCCGGCATCTATGAAGAGTCCGCCTACTACGAGTCTTTGCACGAGCTGCCGCTGATCGCCAACACCGTCGCCCGCAAGCGTCTGTACGAGATGAACGTGGTCATCTCCGATACCGCGGAGTACGGCAACTACCTGTTCGCCAACGCCGCCGTGCCGCTGCTGCGCGAGCACTTCATGCCGACCCTGCAAGCAGGGGACCTGGGCAGTGCCCGTGCCGAGAGCAAGGCGGTGGACAACCTTGCCTTGCTGGCTGCCAACGAAGCGACCCGCAACCACCCGATCGAGAAGATCGGCCAGACCCTGCGTGGTTACATGAAGGACATGAAGCGTATTGCCGTCGGCGGTTAAGCCTTCGCTGAGCGGCATCGGAAGGGGCGGGGATGACGATCCCCGTTACTGGCTGGCTTAGACACCTGGCCTGTCGTCCGGATGATGCAAACAGACAGATTGAAGCCTATAAAAAAGCCCCGCTCATCGAGCGGGGCTTTTGCATTCTGGAGGGCGGGAGCAATCAGGCCTTCCAGGCTTTCCAGGTGTTGATCAGGCCGTTAGTGGAGCCGTCGTGGCTGGTGACGGCCTCATCGGTGCCCAGCTCCGGCAGGATCTTGTTGGCCAGCTGTTTGCCCAGCTCCACACCCCACTGGTCGAAGGAGAAGATGTTCCAGATTGCGCCCTGTACGAAGATCTTGTGCTCGTACATGGCGATCAGGGAGCCGAGGGTTTTCGGGGTCAGCTGCTTGAACAGGATGGAGTTGGTCGGGCGGTTGCCTTCGAACACCTTGAACGGCACCAGATCCTTGACTTGCTCCAGGGTCTTGCCGGCGGCCAGGAACTCGGCCTCCACCGCTTCCTTGCTCTTGCCGAAGGCCAGGGCTTCGGTCTGGGCGAAGAAGTTGGCCAGGAGCTTCGGATGGTGGTCACCGATGGGGTTATGGCTGATGGCCGGCGCCAGGAAGTCGCAGGGGATCAGCTTGGTGCCCTGATGGATCAGCTGGTAGAAGGCGTGCTGGCCGTTGGTACCCGGTTCACCCCAGATGATGGGGCCGGTCTGGTAGTCAACCGGATGGCCGTCGCGGTCCACGTACTTGCCGTTGGACTCCATGTTGCCTTGCTGGAAGTAGGCAGGGAAGCGGTGCATGTACTGATCGTACGGCAGGATAGCTTCGGACTCGGCACCATGGAAGTTGTTGTACCACAGGCCGATCAGGGCCAGCAGTACGGGCACGTTCTGTTCATAGGCGGCAGTGGCGAAGTGCATGTCCATCTCGAAGGCACCTTGCAGCAGGGCCTCAAAGTGCTCGAAGCCGAGGGAGAGGGCGATGGGCATGCCGATGGCGGACCAGGAGGAGTAGCGGCCGCCGACCCAGTCCCAGAACTCGAACATGTTGTCGGTGTCGATGCCGAACTCGGCAACGGCCTTGCCGTTGGTCGACAGGGCGGCGAAGTGCTTGGCAACGTGGGCCTTGTCACCGGCATGACCGAGGAACCAGTCGCGGGCGGTCAGGGCGTTGGTCATGGTCTCCTGGGTGGTGAAGGTCTTTGAGGCCACCAGGAACAGGGTGGTTTCCGGATCGATCTTCTTGAGCGTCTCGGCGATGTGGGTGCCGTCGACGTTGGAGACGAAGTGCATCTCCAGGTGATTCTTGTAGGGGCGCAGGGCCTCGGTGATCATGACGGGGCCCAGATCGGAGCCACCAATGCCGATGTTGACCACGTGCTGGATGGCCTTGCCGGTATAGCCCTTCCACTCGCCACCGATGACCTTCTCGCAGAAGCCCTTCATCTTGGCCAGTACGGCGTTCACTTCCGGCATCACGTCCTTGCCGTCAACCTCGATGGGACGGTCGGAGCGGTTGCGCAGGGCGGTGTGCAGTACGGCGCGCCCTTCGGTCATGTTGATCTTGTCGCCGTTGAACATGGCGTCGATGGCGCTGCGCAGATCGGTCTCGCCAGCCAGGTTCACCAGCAGCTTGAGGGTCTCTTCGGTGATCAGGTTCTTGGAGTAGTCGACCAGGATGTCGCCACCGAAGGTGAGGGAGAACTTGTCAAAACGCTTGGGATCCTGTGCGAACAGATCCTTGAGACGCATCTCCTTGTTGGCTGCAAAATGGGCTTCCAGTGCCTGCCAGGCCTGGGTCCGGGTTGGATTGATATTTTTCATAGGATTATCAGTCTTCCAAGTTGTGTTTGAACCTTGCAGGCAAGGCTCCCGCCAAACCTTATTATGCGAGCATTATACCGGGCACTCCGTGCGCCCCGTGTAACAGAGCATTACCAATTGTCTGCAACGAGGGAGTGTACAACCAAAACAGTGCGATTATGAGTCACTCAGTACCCCGGGATCTTGCGTTCGCGCATGCTTGTTCGGGTTGAAAAGGCTTTCATTTCAAGGGGAGCGCGGCCGTGGCTCTGGAAAGCTGGCGTGACAGATCAAAGGGTATTCAACAGACGCTCATCGGACGGTTTTTTGAGCAGGCGCAAATGGTGGGCAACAGACGCTGGCTATCATATGAGCCGAATGGACGAGATCTCCCAGGGATGGCCAAGGTATGGAATCAATGGTGTGGAATGAGGAGATCGAGATGAAAGCCCTGTTATCCCTGTTTGCCCTGAGCCTGATCGCCACCGGCCTCATCGGTTTGCTGACCCTGACGCTGGCCAATGCGGCGCCGACGCTGGAGATCCGCGTACTGGCGGTGATCGGAGCCGTGCTGGGGGGTTATGTGCTGATGCAGCCCCTGCTCAACCGGGTTGCACGCCGGCTGGGGTGAGAACGCGGTGCGACCTGGTGCGCAAGACCGGCCTGTGGCCGGTTTTTTCATGTCACAGAAGGCAGAAACGACAGTGCCAGCCCGAAGGCTGGCACTGGAGAACGCACACCGAGGATCAATCCGCCGTCTTTTGCATGTGGACCACACGCTGGGGGAAGGGGATCTCGATGCCCTCGGCGTCGAAGGTGAGCTTCACCTTCTCGTGGAAGTCGAACCAGACGCCCCAGTAATCGCCGGTCTTGACCCAGGGGCGCACCACGATATTGACCGAGGAGTCGGCCAGCGCGGCGACGGCAATGGTAGCGGCCTGCTCCTTCAGGATGCGGGGCTCTTCGCTCACCAGCCGCTCCAGGATCTGTTTGGCCTTGCGCAGGTCGGAGCCGTAGCCGATGCCGAATGTCATGTCGACGCGGCGGGTATCCATACGCGAGTAGTTGACGATGGTGCCGTTTAGGATGGCGGAGTTTGGCACTACCACCATCTTGTTGTCACCCGAGGTGAGGGTGGTGGTGAAGAGCTGGACCGATTGCACAACGCCATTGGTGCCTGCCACCTCGATGAATTCCCCAGCCTTGATGGGGCGGAAGATGATGAGCAGGAAACCGGCGGCAAAGTTGGAGAGAGAGCCCTGCAGCGCCAGACCGATGGCCAGACCGGCGGCACCGATGATGGCTACGAAGGAGGCGGTCTGCACCCCGACCCGGCCCAGGGCGGCGATCACTACGAACACCAGGATGGTGTATTTGAGGATGCTGCCGACGAAGTGGGTGACGGTGGTGTCCAGCTTGCGGGTCTGCATCACCTTGACCACGCCACCGCTGAGAAGGTTGGCGGCAATGTAACCGACCAGCAGGGTGATCAGGGCGGCGGCGATGTTGACCGCATACTCGATGATCAGTCCCTGGTTGTTGGTCAGCCAGGTCTGTGCTTCGGTAATGATCTCGGGTTCCATAGGATGTCCTGTTGGTGTGAAGATTTATGGCAGATGAATCTAACACTTGAGCGCGACAAGCTGGGTCGCATTTGGTGCTTGTCTCTTCTTTTGTGCCACAAAAAGCAAGGGAGGCCAAGGCCTCCCGTTTTGTCACAACCCTGCTGGCGCAGGGACGCTCGGCATGTGCGCACTCAGCTTTGCAGCTGCTGGCTGCGGATGAACTGCCACTGATCTTCAAACCCGGCGGTGGGGTTGATTGTGAGCTCGGAGCAGACGTGCATTGGTTGATGCGGTCTGCTGGCTCAGCTTTGCAGCAGCTGGCTGCGGATAAACTGCCACTGATCTTCAAAGCCGGCAGTGGGCTTGATTTTGAACTCCGAGCGGACGTGCATTGGTTGATGCGGTCTGCTGGCTCAGCTTTGCAGCAGCTGGCTGCGGATAAACTGCCACTGATCTTCAAACCCGGCGGTGGGTTTGATTTTGAACTCGGAGCAGACGTGCATTGGTTGATGCGGTCTGCTGGCTCAGCTTTGCAGCAGCTGGCTGCGGATAAACTGCCACTGATCTTCAAAGCCTGCAGTGGGCTTGATTTTGAACTCCGAGCGGACGAACTGGCTGATGCGGCCCTCGGTATAGGCCAGCAGCAGGTTGGCCAGCATGGTCTCGTCGAGCTGGAAGCCCTGGCCTTCCCGCAGCCGTTTCTCGCGCAGTACCTGCTTGATCTGGGTCTCCAGCTTGTCGAACAGAATGCTGATGCGATCCCGCAGCCGATCGTGTTCGCCCAGCAGGGCATCGCCATTGAGAATGCGGGTGATGCCGGGGTTGCGCTCGGCGAACACCAGCAGCAGCTGCAGTATGTGATGGCAGCGGGCCATGGTGTCCTTCTCTTCGGCCATGATCAGGTTGACCCGTGACAGCAGGGAATCCTCGATAAAGTCGATCAGCCCCTCGAACATCCTCGCCTTGCTGGGAAAATGCCGGTAGAGGGCCGCCTCGGACACGCCCACCTCGGCCGCGAGGCGTGCCGTGGTGATACGCTGGCCCGGGCTGGTTTCCAGCATGTGGGCGAGTGCCTGCAGGATCTGATCGCGCCGACTCTGTTTCTGGTTACTGCTTGCCATGGATTCCCCTAAAAAAACAATGGCTTGATTCTATTATTTGGCACGTGCCCCAGGGGGCCGTGTGGTCTTGTTATTGGCGACCAGAAGAACCAAACCCGCCTTCACCCCGTTCACTCTGATTGAATTCGTCGACCAGCTGGAAGCTGGCCTGTACCACCGGCAGGATCACCAGCTGGGCGATGCGCTCGCCGGGCTGCATGGTGAAGCTGTCGTTGCCACGGTTCCAGACCGAGACCATCAACTGACCCTGGTAGTCGGAGTCGATGAGGCCGACCAGGTTGCCCAGCACGATGCCGTGCTTATGGCCGAGGCCGGAGCGGGGCAGGATGGTGGCGCACAGACCCGGATCCTGGATGTGAATGGCCAGCCCGGTCGGCACCAGCGTGGTGTCGCCTGGGGCCAGGGTCAGTGGGGCATCCAGCAGGGCGCGCAAGTCCATGCCAGCGGAGCCCGGTGTGGCGTAAGCGGGCAGCGGGAAGTCGGTGCCGATGCGGGCATCCAGGATTTTCAGTTCAATTTGTGTCGTCATGAATCTTTTTCAATTGGATCGCCTGGCGATCGGGTGGTACTGCAGGAGCCTGGGGCTCCCGGCATGTTCAATGGGCTCAGGGTCGATAATGGCGTGCAATCAGGGCGACAAGATGACGGGCGAGCGTCAGCTTATCGGCCAGGGGCAGGGCGGCTTGACCCCCTTGCCAGAAGACGGTCAGGGCGTTGTCATCGGCATTGAAACCCTGGCCTGCACGGGACACATCGTTGGCTGCGATCATGTCCAGCCGCTTACGTCGAAGTTTGTCGAGGGCGTATTGTTCCACATCCACGGTTTCGGCGGCAAATCCGACGGTGAAGGGTTTGTCTGACAACGCCCCCACATCGGCGATGATGTCGGGGTTTTTGACCAGGGTCAGCTGCATTTGGTCGTTGTCGCCGGTCTTCTTGATCTTTTGCTCGGCCACCTGGGCGGGACGGTAGTCGGCGACGGCAGCGCAGCCGATAAAGAGGTCGCACTCACCGACCCGGCTCATCACCGCTTCGTGCATCTGCAGGGCACTCTCCACATCGATGCGGGTAACGCCGGCCGGGGTGGCCAGTGCCACCGGGCCGCTCACCAGGGTCACCTCCGCGCCCGCTTCGCGCGCGGCGCGGGCGATGGCGTAGCCCATCTTGCCGGAGCTGTGGTTGCTGATATAGCGCACCGGATCCAGCGCCTCGCGGGTCGGCCCGGCTGTGAGCAGCAGCCTGACGCCTGCCAGGAGTGGCTCGGCGGCGAGCTGCTGGCAGCAGCGTTCCACCAGTTCCAGGGGATCCAGCATCCGGCCCGGGCCCACATCGCCGCAGGCCTGGCTGCCGGAATCCGGCCCCCACAGCTGAATGCCGCGTTCGGCGAGGGTCTGGAGGTTGGCCTGGGTGGCGGCGTTGCGGTACATCTGCTGGTTCATGGCTGGCGCCAGGGCGACAGTCGCCGGGGTGGCCAGGCAGAGGGTGGTGAGCAGCTCGTCCGCCATGCCGGCGGCCATGCGGGCCATCAGATTGGCGCTGGCGGGGGCGATCAGCACCAGATCGGCCCACTTGGCCAGCTCGATGTGGCCCATGCCCGCCTCGGCAGCCGGGTCCAGCAGACTGTCGGCCACCGGGTGGCCTGAGACGGCTTGCAGGGTCAGCGGGGTGATGAACTCCTTGGCGGAGCGGGTCATCACCACTCGCACCTCGGCCCCCTGATCTTTCAGGCGACGTACCAGTTCGGCACTCTTGTAGGCGGCGATCCCGCCACTGACACCCAACAGGATGCGTTTATCGGCCAATCTCATCTGCTGCTTCTCTTCCGGCTCACTCTGACTGGTCGGCTAAGATAGCACAGGCAATGGGTGGCGACAGAGGCTGACATGGGGGAGTTGTGGTCGGGCTCGCGGGATTCTTTGCTATGTTTTCTCTCAATAGCCATGTAGGGAGAGACAAATGAGCATCAAGGAGTGGCCGGAAGAGGAGCGCCCGAGGGAAAAGCTGCTGCGCCGAGGAGCGGCGACGCTCTCCGATGCCGAACTGCTGGCCATCTTCCTGCGCACCGGGGTCAGCGGGTTGAGTGCGGTGGACCTCTCCCGCCAGTTGTTGCAGCAGTTTGGTTCCCTGCGGGCACTGCTGGGAGCCGAGCAGCAGGATTTTTGTGGCGCTCACGGGCTGGGACCTGCCAAGTATGCCCAGTTGCAGGCGGTGCTGGAGATGGGGCGGCGCCATCTGGCCGAACAGTTGCAACGGGGAGAGGCGCTCACCTCGCCAGGGCTCACCCGTGACTTTCTGCAAGCCCAGTTGCGGGATCGGGGGCGGGAGGTGTTCGCCCTGCTGCTGCTCGACAACCAGCACAGGGTCATCCGGTTTGTCGAACTTTTTTACGGCACCCTCGACTCGGCGAGCGTCTGGCCCAGAGAAATCGTGCAGATCGCGCTCAAACATAATGCAGCCGCCGTGATTCTGGCGCATAATCACCCGTCCGGCGTGGCCGAGCCCAGTCGGGCGGACCGCCAGATCACGGATCGGATCCTGGCCGCCCTGGCCCTGGTCGATATCAGAGTGCTTGATCACCTGGTGATCGGTGATGGCATCACGGTTTCTTTCGCAGAGCGTGGTTGGTTGTGACTGGGCTCTGGCACTGTATTAGTTGATCTTTGATCACGGATGCTGTATAAAATGCCGCCTTCTGTTTGCCCCGCAATCGAAGGCCAGCGGGGCAGATATTTGCTCGAGCAATGAAGTAAGATTTGGAGAGACTGACATGTCTAGAGTATGCCAAGTAACCGGCAAGCGCCCGGCAGTTGGTAACAACCGTTCGCACGCTAACAACGCTACCAAGCGTCGTTTCCTGCCGAACCTGCACACTCACCGTTTCTGGGTTGAGAGTGAAAAACGCTTCGTGAGCCTGCGCGTATCCGCAAAAGGCATGCGTATCATCGACAAGCGCGGCGTTGAAGTGGTTCTGGCTGAACTGCGTGCCAGCGGCGTTAAGGTATAAGGAATTAGATCATGGCTAAAGGTATTCGCGATAAGATTCGCCTGAACTCCAGCGCCGGTACTGGTCACTTCTATACCACTACCAAGAACAAGCGCACCATGCCCGAAAAAATGGAGATCAAGAAATTTGATCCCGTGATTCGTCAGCATGTGATCTACAAAGAAGGCAAAATCAAGTAATTACTTGGTTTCGCTGCAAAAACCCGGCCTCGTGCCGGGTTTTTTTATGGCTGGAATTCAGTACACTGCCGATTCGAAGGGAGGCTAGCCATGTTCAAACTGAGCCGCAAAGGCTGGAACAACGTGATCATCGTGGTCGTGTTGATCGTCATTACCCTGTTGCACCGGCTGGAGCAGGCCCAGCAGGAGAACAGTGCCAAACGCGCGCGTCCGCTGTTGCCGGAGAGTGCCGTGGTGCTGACCTGGCAGGGGCCGAGCTGGCAGATAGAGCGTATCGGCCAGGGCTGGCGCAGCGCGCCGGATCTGGGGCTTGGCAGCACCCAGCTGGCGGCCCGCATCGAGGCGTGGCAAGGCTGGCTGCTGCCCCCCGGCGAGCCCGTGCGCGGCACCCCGGTGACCCTCAAGATCTGGATCGCCGGACAGAGCGATCCGGTGGAAGTCGGGCTCTATCAGGACGACGGCAAGTTTGCCGCCCTGCTGCCCTCCTCGACCTGGCTCAGCTTGAGTCAGGCGCAATACCGTGACCTGATGCGTCCCATTCCCTGAACGAGAGATCGCCCATGCCTGAATTACCGGAAGTCGAAGTCAGCCGCCAGGGCATCTCCCCCTGGCTTACCGGCATCAAGGTGACCCGCGTGGTGGTGCGGGACGGCCGCCTGCGCTGGCCCGTGCCCGGCGAGATCCAGGAGCTGGTGGATCTCGTCATCCACTGCGTCAGCCGCCGTGCCAAATACCTGTTGCTGGAGACCGACTTTGGCACCGCCATCCTCCATCTCGGGATGTCCGGCAGCCTGCGGGTGCTGGATATCGGCACCCCGGCCGAGAAGCACGATCACGTGGATATCGAGCTGGCCAACGGCAAGCTGCTGCGGCTCAACGATCCACGCCGTTTTGGCGCCCTGCTGTGGACCCGCGAACCGGCCGAGGCCCATGCCCTGCTCGCCAAGCTGGGGCCGGAACCCCTCACCGATGCCTTCCATGCCGATTACCTGCGGGAGCGGGCGAAGGGGCGCAGCACCGCCATCAAGCAGTTCCTGATGGACAATCACGTGGTGGTCGGGGTGGGCAACATCTACGCCAACGAGGCGCTCTATGCCGCCGGCATTCATCCCAGGCGGGCGGCGGGCAACATCAGCGCCGAGCGGCTGGGCACCCTGGTGAGCGAGATCAAGCGGGTGCTGGCCGAAGCCATTCACCAGGGGGGCACCACCCTCAAGGATTTCACCAGCGCCGACGGCAAGCCAGGCTATTTCGTGCAGCAGCTGCAGGTTTACGGCCGTGGCGGCCAGCCCTGTTTCCACTGCCACACCCTGCTCACCGAGGTGAAGATGGGCCAGCGAACCACGGTGTTCTGCTCCCACTGCCAACGCTGAAAGAGGGGTTTTTGAACCGGAACCGGCCAAGTTGTAAGAGAGTATTTCCGGTCTGTTGAAGCGGCGTCAGCCCATGACTACTATCTCGCCAGTTCAGGCTGCGAGGTAATAAAATGACAGCTAAATCAATAGACTGGGAACATTTATCCCGGCAGGGGCACTATTGTGCCCACGATATGGCCCGCTTCCTCTATCCCGAAGACAGCGCCCGCAAGACCTTCAATCGCGGCAAGTTTTTGCTGCGCAGTCTGCTCTACCGTGCGCAGTTGAACCGGGTATTCGAGCTGTTCCAGAGCGCCCCCCTGCGGGCGCTTCCCGCCCGCCACCCCGAGCTGCTCGACAAGCCGATGCGCCCCTATCGCTTCGCCTGCTCGACGGTGAACCAGCGGGTCAAGATGGTGGAGGATCACTACCGCCTGCTGCTGGGCCTGTACCCCGAGCTCATCGACCCGCTCTATCTGGGGGAGGGGATAGTGCTGGGCCATTATCCCGATGGCGGCTGGCGCATCGTGCTGCGTCACGACGGCACCTTCCGCAGGGAGGCGGAGCTGGCGCTCTCCATCGTCAACGCGCGGGGGGAGCGACTCTACAGCTGTGCCTTCTCCCTGGCGGGCAGCGAACAGGAGCTGGCCCTGGTGATCGGGTCGGTGCAGGGGCCAGAGCCCTGTGTCGAGCAGCCCCAGGAGCAGGTGCGGGCATTGACCCGGGCGGGTCAGGGTCTGAGACCCAAGTCGCTGGTGGTGATGCTGGTGATAGCGCTGGCCGGGGCTATGGGGGCCCACCGGGTCTGTGCGGTGCGCATGAAGGCCCACATCTTCCAGGCAAGACGGTACAGCAAGAAGAAGAAAGCCTGCCTGCAGGCGGACTACGACGAGCTGTGGCAGGAGTTTGGCGCCCTCGATCAGGACGCCAACTTCGTGCGGCTGCAACCCGTGGTGCGCAAGCCGCTGGAGGAGGTGGCCGCCAAGAAGCGGGCCATGTACCGGCGCCGTTACGAGTGGCTCGATCAGCTGGAGCGGGCGATCCGCCAGCAGTTTGCCCGCAGCTAGGCGTGCAGTGCGTTGATGCAACAAGGGCTACCCGCGGGTAGCCCTTGTTCGTTTCTGCCCATCAGGGGAGGGGATTAGCGCTGCTGTCTGGCGGCAATGGCCTGAGCCACCAGGGGGTCGACGAACTGGTGGATGTCACCTCCGTGCAGCGCCACCTCCTTCACCAGGGTGGAGGAGATGAAGGAGTTCTCCTCCGCCGGGGTAAGGAAGACGCTCTCCAGGGTAGGCATCAGGCGACGGTTCATGTTGGCGAGCTGGAACTCGTATTCGAAGTCGGAGACGGCGCGCAGGCCGCGGATCAGCACGTTGGCCTGCTGCTCCCTGGCAAAATCCACCAGCAGGCCGGAGAAGCCCACCACCTTGACGTTGGGCAGGTGAGCCGTCACCTGCCGGGCCAGCTGAACGCGCTCCTCGAGATCGAACAGCGGCCGTTTGCTCGGGCTGTTGGCCACCCCGACCACCACCTCGTCGAACAGTCTGGCGGCGCGGCCAATGAGATCGGTATGGCCGTTGGTGATGGGGTCGAAGGTGCCGGGATAGATTACCTTGTTGGTCATGCTGCTGATTCCTGAAACCGGAAAACTGGTCGCATTATAGGGGCTGTTGCCGGTTTGTCGCGACCGGGATGGCGCGGATTTCTGGCGCTGATCGGCGGCCGGGGTCGCACAAATCGGGGCCCCGTGGCGTCTTCGCTTGAGAATCGCCCTGCATCAGGCAAGAATACCCGCATCGCGCATCAAGCCTCCTTCGCTGGTGACAGGGAGCATAGGGATTTTTTATGAAACGTATTCTGGTAGTCCGCAATGACAAGATTGGTGACTTCATGCTGGCGTGGCCGAGCTTTGCCATGCTCAAGCGCTCCATGGAGTGTCATGTGACTGCCCTGGTTCCCGCCTACACGGCGCCCTTGGCCCGCCTCTGCCCATGGATCGACGAGATCATCCTGGATCCGGGTGCCCGGGCCGACAAGGAGCAGCAACGCGCCCTGCTGGCGCGCATCAAGGCGGCCGCCTTCGATGCCTCCATCTGCCTCTTCTCCAACACCCGCAATGCCAAGCTGGTGTGGAAGGCGCACATTCCCTACCGGCTGGCCCCCGCCACCAAGCTGGCCCAGGTGCTCTACAACCAGCGCCTGGTGCAGCGCCGCTCCCGCTCCCAGAAGCCGGAGTACGAATACAACCTGGATCTGGTGCGCCGCTTCCTCGCCGATCAGCATCAGACCGTGGTGGAGCCACAGGGCCCCTACCTCGGCTTCGACCCCGAGAGCCTGCTGCAGGTGCGCGAGCAGGTCGCCGCCCGTCTCAGGCTCGACGCCAGCCGCCCCTGGCTGATGGTGCATGCGGGCAGCGGTGGCTCGGCCAACAACCTCTCCATCGAGCAGTACTCGCGCCTCATCATCAAGCTCAACCAGGCCTGTCCCGAGTTGCAGTGCGTGCTGACGGCAGGGCCGGGGGAGGAGGGGAAGGCGGAGCAGTTGGCGGCCGAACTGCTGGCCCATGGGGGCAACGGCTGGATCTACCGCTCCGACGAGGGGCTGCCGAAGTTCTGCCAGGTGATGGCCAACGCCGCCCTGTTCGTGGCGGGCAGCACGGGGCCCCTGCACATCGCCGCGGCCATGGACGTGCCGACCGTCGGCTTCTTCCCGGCACACCGTTCGGCGACGCCGCTGCGCTGGCGGCCGCTCAACGGCGAGGGGCGCCATCTGCCCTTCAGCCCGCCGGAAGACAGCGACCACCCGGAGGACATGAGCCAGCTCGATCCCAAGGCCATGGCGGCAGAGATCGCCCGCTGGGCGCCGCCCTTCTGGCGCGCCGAGCGCTGAGAGCGCGCACAGAACATACAGACAGGGCCCCGCGGGGCCCTGTCTTGTATGGGGATGCGCCCTGCTGGCAGGCCAGCCTACCGGGCGTGGCTCCCGACAGTCCCCTTGACGGGCCTGCCCGGGCCCCGGGCAGGGGAAACCTGTCGGTATAAGCCGGAGTCGGGTCATGTTGCCAATATCCATGCATTCGGCTTATAGCGGCCAGTTTTCGTCCGTGGCGCCCGGGTTTGCGCCGTGAGCGGCCCCGCGAGGGCTGCGCCCGCTCCATGGCAATAGGGTTTGCCCCTTGTCCCGCTGGAACAAGGGGTGAGTGATTAATGCGATGTTTGAGGCGCGATGCCCTATTTCGGCTGCTGGGGCTGCTGGCGAACCCAGAGATCGGCGTATTTGACGAAGGTGGAGTGGGCGGAGAGGATGGCCAGCAGCAGGCCCTGCTTGCCGTCGAGGAAACCGGCCTTGAGCAGGTACATCTTGAGGAAGCAGCCGACGGCGTGGACCAGCCCCTGGCCGAGGGATCCCTTCTTGCCGCGGGCGGTGCGCTGATCGGCCCATGCGCGGGCATAGCCGGCGGATTTGACCAGGTAGTGTTCCAGATCCCGGTAGGTGTAGTGGAGGAGGTCGCCCTGCAGGTTGACGATCTTCATGTTGGCGCGCACCTCCACCTTCTCGTGTACCAGCGCCTCGTTGTAGCCGGTCAGCGCCTTGGGGTAGAGGCGCAGCACCCGATCCGGGTACCAGCCGCTGTGGCGGATGAAGCGGCCGAACACCCAGGAGAGGCGCGGGATGGAGTAGATGGTGTCGCTGGCCGGGTTGGCCATGACACCCTGGATGGCTTCCCTGAGTTCCGGGGTGAGCCGCTCGTCCGCGTCCAGCCACAGCACCCACTCCGACTGGACATGGGACTGGGCGAGGCGGCGCTGACGGCCGAAACCGGGCCAGGTGGTGTTGACGAAGAAGCGGGCGCCAAATTCGGCGGCGATGGCCGGGGTGTCATCCTGACTGCCGGAGTCGAGAATGACGATTTCATCCGCCAGGCCTTCGAGGGAGGCGAGGCAGGCGCGGAGGTTGTCGGCTTCGTTCTTGACGATCAGGACGGCCGCCAGGGTCGGTTTTTTCACAGGCAAGGGACTCTTATTGGTGCCCGGCGGGCGGGTCATGCTCGGATTGGCGCCCATTCTAGCCTAAAACCCCGCGCGGGGCATGACCCGAGGGCCCGGTGTGCCCGCTTTTGAATGCGGGGGAAGGGGGATCTCTGCTACCCGGCAGTCGGTGGCCCAGGGCACGCCGTGTCCGGGTGGAAGAGGGCCTCAGGAGGGATACGCGGGGGAGCAGATCCTGCCAGGTAGGCGTTTTGCGGGAGCAGACGGGTATCTTCTGTTATTTCTTCGGCCTTTCTTGGGGCATAATCTCGCCCAGTAACGATCAACAGCCGGGCCAGTCCCGAGAGAAGACGCGCGATGAAGATATTGGTGATCGGCCCCTCCTGGGTCGGCGACATGGTGATGTCCCAGAGCCTCTACAAGGCGCTCAAGAGCAACCACCCGGGCAGCGAGCTCCATGTGATGGCGCCGGCCTGGTGCGTTGCGCTGCTGGAGCGCATGCCCGAGGTGGACAAGGCCATCCCCATGCCGCTTGGCCACGGTGACTTCAAGCTGGGGGCACGCCGCCGCCTTGGCAAGCAGTTGGCCGCCGAGCAGTACGATCAGGCCATCATCCAGCCCAACTCCATGAAGTCGGCCCTCATCCCCTGGTTTGCCAGGATCCCGGTGCGCACCGGCTGGAAGGGGGAGCACCGCTTCGGTCTGCTCAACGACATGCGCAGCAACAAACAGGCCTTCCCGCTGATGGTGGAAGGCTATGTGGCTCTGGCCTACCCCAAGGGGCAGATGAAGAGCCGGGACGACATTCCCGCTATTCCCCATCCCTCCCTGCACGTTGATCTCATCAACCAGGGCAAGGCGCTGGAGCGGCTCGGCCTGAATCGTGCCCGCCCTGTGCTGGTACTCTGTCCGGGGGCCGAGTTCGGCCCGGCCAAACGCTGGCCGGAAGGGCACTACGCCGTGGTGGCGCAAAAGCACCTCGACGAGGGATGGCAGGTATGGATCTTCGGCTCGGGCAAGGACGTGGACGTGGCCAACACCATCCGCGATCGGATCAACCCCCTGTCGCGCCCCAACTGCCACGTGCTGGCGGGCAAGACCAGCCTGCACGAGGCGATCGACCTGATGGCGCTGGCCGGTCGGGTCATCGCCAACGACTCGGGCCTGATGCACGTGGCGGCCGCCCTCAACCGGCCGCTGATCGGCGTCTACGGTTCCACCTCGCCCCTCTATACCCCACCGCTGGCGGACAGGGTCGAGATCGTCCACACCGACATCGAATGCCGCCCCTGCTTCAAGCGCACCTGCAAGTTCGGCCACCTCAAGTGCCTGATCGAACTGATGCCGGAACAGGTCATCGAGGCGGGAAATCGGCTGGAGCGTGGGGAAACGGCAGATCTGACCATAGTGCGGCAGCCGGTGGAATCCTCCGCTGCTGAACCAGGTAATAGCTAGCATGATCTACCGGTTGCTCTACAACCTGCTGATCCACTTGGGGTTGCCCCTGGCGCTGCTGGCGCTCTACAAGCCCAAAAAAGGCAAGCCCGGCTTCGGGGCGCGCTGGGCCGAGCATCTGGGACGATTGCCGCCGACCGGACAGGAGGCCCCCCTCTGGATCCATGCGGTGAGCGTGGGGGAGACCCTGGCTATCACCCCCTTCATCCGCGCCCTCAAGGCCGAGCGCCCCGAGCTGCCCATCCTGCTCACCACCACCACCCGCACCGGCGCCGAACAGGCGGCCAAGCTCGGGGATCTGGTAGTGCACCGCTATGCGCCTCTCGACTATCCCTGGGCCGTCTCGGCGTTTCTGAGCACCGTCAAGCCCCGCGCCCTCTGGGTGATGGAGACAGAGCTGTGGCCGAACTGGCTGGCGGCCTGCGAGGCACGGCACCTGCCAGTGACCATCCTCAATGCCCGCCTCTCGGAGCGATCCTGTCAGCGCTATGGTCGCTTCCAGGGTGCCTTCGATGCCCTGAGCCGCCCGCTGACCCACCTGCTGTGCCAGCATCAGGACGATGCGGATCGCTTCCATCGACTGGGGATAGGGCGCAATCAGCTGGCGGTGACCGGCTCCATCAAGTTCGACATCCAGTTTGGCGACGAGGTGCAGGCCAGGGGCCGTGCCCTGCGCCAGCAACTGGGGGAGGCACGACCTGTCTGGATCGCCGCCAGTACCCACCAGGGGGAAGACGAGCAGGTGCTGGCCGCCTTCGATCGGGTGCTCAAGGCCCATCCCTCCGCCCTGCTGATCCTGGTGCCGCGCCATCCCGAGCGTTTCGATCGGGTGGCCGAGCTGTGCGCCCCCTACGGTTGCGTGCGGCGTACGGCGGGCAGTGCGGTCGGCGAGAGGGACAAGATCTACCTGGGTGACACCATGGGCGAGCTGCCACTGATGCTGGCGGCGGCGGATCTCGCTTTTGTCGGTGGCAGCCTGGTGCCCGTGGGCGGTCACAACCTGCTGGAACCGGCGGCGCTGGGCAAACCCTGCCTGACCGGCCCCGTCTATTTCAACTTCAGCGACATCACCCGCCAGCTGGTGGCCCAGGGGGGCGCGGCCGTGGTGGCGGATGCCGAGGCGCTCGGTGACAAGGTGAGCGCCTTGCTCGGCGATGCACCTGCCCGCCGCGAGATGGGGGAGCAGGCCCGCGCCGTGGTGCTGCGCAATCAGGGGGCGCTGGCGCGCACCCTCTCCCATTGCCTCGCCAGCCTGGAAAGTGACGACTGAGGCGGGGCGGCGTGGTGGCCGCCCCGCCAGCATGTCTGCCAAACCCCGGGAGACAATCCGCGCCTCTTTCCTTTATGCTCTGCCCTTTGCCCCTGACCCTGTGATGCTCCGATGAACCGCGCTCCCCTGCTGTTGATGATACTGGTCACCCTGCTGGCCGCCGCTGGCTGGCTCTTCTCGAAAGAGGCGATTCGCGAACTGCCCACCGCCGCCTTTATCGGCAGCCGCTTCCTGCTGGCCGCCCTGCTGCTGTTGCCGCTCGCCTGGTTGCGCGAGCCGCCCCCCAGTGGCTCACAACTGCTGCGCGCCGCCGGGTGCGGCACCTTGCTCGGGGCCAGCCTGCTGTTCTGGGTTACCGCCATCAGCCAGAGCGATGCGCTCGGCAGCGGCGCCTTCATCATGAGCGTGGCCACCCTGATGGCGCCGCTTGCCGCCTGGGCCGCCTTCAAGGCCAGACCCGGCCGTCACTACTGGCTGACTCTGCCCGTGGCCGTCGCGGGTCTGCTGCTGCTCTCCAGCAGCACCCACTGGGGCGTGTCGCTCTCCCTGTTCTGGTTTCTGGCGGCGGCCGCCACTCTGGGGGTCCAGCTCGCGGTGCACCGCCACTTCGCCCAGTCCATTCCCCCTACCTGGCTCACCTGCATCCAGTTGGCGGTGACCGGACTGCTCGGCACCCTGCTCTCCCTGCTGACCGAGCAGTGGCCCGCCAGCATCGGCACTGGTATCTGGGGCTGGTTTGCGGCCAGCGTCCTGATCGCCACCACATTGCGTTACTGGCTGCTCACCCACGCCCTGAGCCGGATGACCACGGCCCACGCCGCCCTGCTGATGCTGCTCGAACCGGTCTGGACTCTTATCCTGAGCACCCTCTTCTATGACGAACCCCTGGGCCCCGCCAAGCTGGCCGGCGCCGGCCTGGTGCTGGGCGCTCTGGTGCTCTACCAGCTCCCCCTGCTGCTGCGCAGCCGAAGGCTGAAGTCACCGGTCTAGCCTGCGCGGGTGGGGGATGCATAGAAAAGAAGGAGAGGGTCTGCATGGCAGACCCTCTTTGCGTGATGGCACATGTCGGGCTCCCTTTGCTCGGGGCTGCCATCAGTCAGGCGGCTGAGCGCTGCGGGAAACGAACATAGAAAAGCCCCCGGGTGGCGAGGGCTGGTGCATCGATGAGGGAGATCACTCGATGTTCTGGATCTGCTCGCGCATCTGCTCGATGAGGACCTTCAGCTCGACGGCGGACTGGGTCACCTCGGCGTTGATCGACTTGGAGCCGAGGGTGTTCGACTCGCGGTTGAACTCCTGCATCATGAAGTCGAGACGGCGGCCGCAGGCGCCACCCTTCTTCATGATCTTGTTGGTTTCGCTGATGTGCATCTCCAGACGATCTAGCTCTTCGGCCACGTCGATCTTCTGGGCCAGCAGCACGATCTCCTGCTCGATGCGGGCCGGATCCAGCTCCACCTTGGCTTCGGCCAGCCGGTCGGTGAGCTTCTGGCGCTGCCACTCGATGATCTGCGGCAGGTGGGCGCGCACCTTGGTGACTTCCACCTGGATGCCGGCCAGACGCTGCTCGATCAGCGCCTTGAGGTTGGCCCCTTCACTGGCGCGGGAGGCGAGGAAGTCGTCCAGGGTCAAGTCGAAACCGCCCATCAGTTCGGTGGCGACCGCGTCCATGTCCTGCTCGGCGGCGGCCATGACGCCCGGCCAGCGCAGCACGTCGACCGGGTTGAGTTGGCCCTGGCCCGCCTCTTTCATCACCCAGTTGGCGCTCTCGATGATGAGCTTGGCCAGCTCTTCATTGATGTGCAGCTGGCTGGCGGCGGCCTGGGCGGCCTCGAAGCGCAGGTTGCACTCCACCTTGCCGCGCTGCAGCTTGGCCCGGAAGCGCTCACGCAGAACCGGCTCCAGGCTGCGCAGTTGTTCCGGCAGGCGAATGTAGGTCTCCAGATAGCGCTGGTTGACCGAACGAATTTCCCAAACGGCTGTGCCCCAGTCGCCCTTGAGTTCCTTGCGGGCGTAGGCGGTCATGCTGTGAATCATTGATTGTTCCGGGCTTGATGAAGTGTGCGGCCAGTATACTCAGCCAGGCCTGCTCCGTCAGCCGACGAGGTGGTTTTAGCGGCTGATATTTGAGTAGCGATCGCTTATACTCCTGCGCCAATTCAGCCAGCCCAGAGGTCAGTCCCATGTCCCGTCCCAGCGATCGCAGCGCCGCCCAGGTGCGTCCGGTAACCATCACCCGCCACTTCACCAAGCATGCTGAAGGGTCCGTGCTGGTGGAATTCGGCCACACCCGCGTGCTCTGCACCGCCAGCGTCGACACCAGCGTGCCGCGCTTCCTCAAAGGCAAGGGGCAGGGGTGGGTCACTGCCGAGTACGGCATGCTGCCGCGCTCCACCCACTCCCGGATGAACCGCGAAGCGGCCTCCGGCAAGCAGAGCGGCCGTACCCTGGAGATCTCCCGTCTGATCGCCCGCTCCCTGCGCGCGGCGGTGGACTTGAGTGCCCTGGGCGAGCACACCATTACCGTTGACTGCGACGTGTTGCAAGCCGACGGTGGTACCCGCACCGCCGCCATCACCGGGGCCTGCGTGGCGCTGGTGGATGCGCTGAACTGGATGGTGGAGAAGGGGCTGATCAAACAGAGCCCGCTCAAGCAGATGATCGCGGCCGTCTCCGTCGGTATGTTCGAAGGGGAGGCCATCTGCGATCTGGAGTACATCGAAGACTCCGCCGCTGAGACCGACATGAACGTGGTGATGACCGAAGATGGTCGCATCATCGAGGTGCAGGGCACCGCGGAGGCCGAACCCTTCACCCACGAGGAGCTGCTGGAGATGCTGGCGCTGGCCAAGGGCGGCATCGACGACATCATAGCGCTGCAGAAGCAGGCGCTCTCCTGAATTTCTGATTTGAAAAACGCGGCATTGACCGCGTTTTTTTATACCCCCACACAAGACAACGACAAGCCAAGCAAGGAGCCAGAATGAAAGCCTACCAGCGTCAATTTATCGAGTTCGCCCTGGAGAAACAGGTCCTCAAATTCGGTGAATTTACCCTGAAATCCGGTCGTAAAAGCCCCTACTTCTTCAACGCCGGTCTGTTCAACAGCGGCCGCGATCTGGCCCGTCTCGGCCGCTTCTATGCCGCCGCCCTGATGGATGCCGGCATCGAGTTCGACGTGCTGTTTGGCCCGGCCTACAAGGGGATCCCCATCGCCTCCGCCACCGCGGTGCAGCTGGTGGAGCAGCACGACGTGGACGTGCCCTGGTGCTTCAACCGCAAGGAGGCCAAGGATCACGGCGAGGGTGGCAATCTGGTGGGCAGCCCGCTCAAGGGGCGCATCATGCTGGTGGACGATGTCATCACTGCCGGCACCGCCATCCGCGAATCCATGGATCTGATCCAGGCCAACGGCGCCTCCCTGGCTGGCGTGCTGATCGCGCTGGATCGTCAGGAGAAGGGCAAGGGCGAGCTCTCCGCCATTCAGGAAGTGGAGCGTGACTACGGCGCTCACATCATCGCCATCATCCAGATGAGCGACTTGATCCAGTATCTGGAAGAGAAGCAGGCCGAACAGCCGGAGCTGGCGGCGCAACTGGCCGCCATGAAGGCTTACCGCGCCCAGTACGGTATCTGAGTCGCCGCGTATACCGCGCAATAGTTGAAGGCGGCGCCCGTTTGTTCTCTGGCAGCAAACGGGCGCCGTTTTTTCATCTGCAAAAAGTGGATCATGTGGCTTGAGCTTACCCTTACAGTAAAGGTTAGGGTTTGCCAGTCGGCGTTTTGTGGTGCCGACGGGTTCCGGGGAGGAACAACATGAGCACTCATCTTCAATCACCCATTCATCTGCAGTTGCCGCTGAGCGGCATGAGCTGCGCCAACTGCGCCGGCCGCATCACGACCGCCCTCAACAAGCTCGACGGGGTATCGGCCACCGTCAACTTCGCGCTGGAGCAGGCGGCCATCGAGCTGACCAGCCCCGACCGTCTGCCGGCGGTACTGGAGAGCATCCAGGCGCAGGGTTATGACTACGGCAGTGAGACCATCCTGTTTCAAATCACCGGCATGACCTGTGCCGGTTGCTCGGCCCGTCTGAACAAGATGCTGGCGGCGCTGCCCGGCGTCATCTCCGCCGACGTCAACTTCTCCATCGAGCAGGCTCGTATCGTGCTGGTATCCGGGATGCAGACCCCCGCCGCCCTGCGCGAGCAGATCGAAGCCCTCGGCTTTGGTGCCCAGCTGGCGCAGGGCTCGGCCAGCGGCCGCCGCCAGCAGTTGCTGGAGCGGGAAGCGCAGGAGGCCGCCAGCGCCCGTCAGGCGCAAACCCGGGTCATCGTCTCGGCTTTGCTTACCCTGCCGCTGCTGGTGGGGATGCTGGCCATGGCCGGGTTGTTCCCCTGGCATTTGCCCGCCTGGCTGGAGCTGGTGCTCGCCACCCCGGTACAGTTCTGGATCGGGGCCCGCTTCTATCGCGGCGCCTGGCTCGCCATCAAGAACCGCTCCGCCAATATGGACGTGCTGGTGGCGACCGGTACCAGCGCGGCCTACTTCTACAGCCTCTATCTGCTGCTTAATCTGGGGATGGCCGCCAGTGGCCAGCTCTACTTCGAGGCGAGTGCCATCATCATTACCCTGATTTCCCTCGGAAAACTGCTGGAAGCGCGAGCCAGACGCAGTACCCAGTCCGCCATTCGCGAGTTGATGGCGCTGCGGCCGGAAACCGCCACCGTCTGGCGCGGCGAGCGCTGGCAGAGTGTCGCCATCGACGAGGTGCTGCGCGGCGACAGGCTGCAGGTGCTGGTGGGGGAGCGGGTGCCGGTGGATGGCAGAATCGTGAGCGGTGAGAGTGAGCTGGATGAGTCGATCCTCACCGGCGAGAGCCTGCCGATTCCGCGCGGTGAGGGCGACAAGGTGCTGGGCGGTGCCATCAACCGCTCCGGCGTGCTGGAAATTGAAGCCACTACGGTGGGGGAGGACTCCAGCCTCAGCAAGATCATCGCCCTGGTGGAGAGTGCCCAGATGGGCAAGGCGCCGCTGCAGCAGCTGGTGGACAAGGTCTCCGCCGTGTTCGTGCCGGTGGTGATGGCCATTGCCCTGTTCACCCTCCTGGTGTGGTACGCCATCAGCAACGACTTCGGTCAGGCGCTGCTGGCGGCGGTGGCGGTGCTGGTGATCGCCTGTCCCTGTGCGCTGGGGCTGGCGACGCCGGCGGCCATCGTCACCGGTACCGGGGTGGCGGCGCGCCACGGCATTCTGATCAAAGATGTCGATACCCTGCAGAAGGCCCACGCCATCAAGGCGCTCATCTTCGACAAGACCGGCACCTTGACCCAGGGCCGGCCGGTGCTGGCGAGCTGGAGCGGCAACGATGAGCAACTGCGCCTCGCTGCCGCTCTGCAGCAGGCGAGCGAACACCCGCTGGCGCTGGCCATGCGCGAGGCGGTCGGCAAAGATGCCGTGCTGCCCCAGCCGGAGGCGGTGGAGGTGCGGGTCGGTGCCGGTATTGTCGGTCAGGTCGCCGGTCATACGGTCGCCATCGGCAATGGCTCTTTGCTGGCCCAGCTCGGCATTGAGGTGCCCGCGCAGGATAAACCGTCTGCCGACGGCGCGACCCGGGTCTGGGTGGCCATCGACGGCGTGGTGGCTGGCATCGCCGCGCTGGCCGATACCCTGCGCCCCGAGAGTCCGGATGCCATCGCCACCCTGCGTCAGCGCGGCATCGCCAGCTGGCTGGTGAGCGGTGATGCGCCGGCGCCGGTGGCCCATATCGCCGCCAAGCTGGGGCTGGACGGGGCCTTTGACTCCGTGCTGCCAGCCGGCAAGGTGGAGAAAGTGGAGGCGCTGCGGGCGCAAACCAGCGGGCTGGTCGCCATGGTGGGAGACGGGGTGAACGACGCCCCGGCGCTGGCGGCGGCGGATGTGGGTATCGCCATGGGCTCCGGCTCCGACGTGGCGATGGAGACCGCCTCCATCACCCTCATGCGATCTGACCCGCGGCTGGTGGCCGATGCCATCGACATCTCGGCGGCCACCTGGCGCACCATCCAGCAGAACCTGTTCTGGGCCTTCGTGTTCAACATCATCGGCATTCCGCTGGCGGCACTGGGTTACCTCAGCCCCGAGCTGGCGGGGGCGGCCATGGCCCTGAGCAGCATCACCGTCTTGAGCAATTCCCTGTTATTGAAGCGCTGGCAGCCCCGGGCGGGCAGCCTGCGTGCATCTGAATCCCAAAGGAGTCATTCATGAACATCAGCAAGGTCGCCAAGGCCACCGGCCTGACCGCCAAGACCATCCGCTACTACGAGAGCATCGGCCTCATCTCGTCGCCAGTGCGCAGCGACAACGGGTATCGCAGTTATACGGATGCCTCCCTGCGGGAGTTGCGCTTCGTCAAGCGGGCGCGGGAGACCGGCTTCAATCTGGAGGAGTGCCAGGAGCTGCTGGCGCTCTATCGGGACGAGCACAGAACCAGTGCCCAGGTGAAGAAGCTGGCCCAGGAGAAAATCGTCGATCTGCGCTCCCGCATCGCCGGTTTGCAAGCCATGCTCAGCGCCCTCGAGGAGGTGGTGAGCTGCTGTCACGGAGATGCGAATCCCCAGTGCCCTATCCTCGACGAGCTGGAGAAAGGGTGAGGGAGGGTTGCGCCATTCGGCCCTGCAGAAAAGGGTCTGTCGGGGCCTGTGCGGGAGAGGACGCGCTGAGTGGCAGCTTAATAGCGGTCGATTGATTGTTGAGCAGGAAAGGGGAGTGTTAAACTGTGCGGCTCTTGTACAGGGAGTACCCAGTTGACACAGAGTGTGAAATATCAGGTGCGGCGGGCCATCATGGTCCAGCTCTATACCCATGCCTCCTTCAGCCTGCCTTGCCTGGGGCTGCTGGCGATCAGCTGGAGCCTGCTGTTCCACGATTACCTGCCGGCCAGCGAGTCGCTGGGCTGGCTCGGTCTGGTCCTGCTGCTGTTGCTGGGGCGCTGGTGGCATCTGCGCTGGCGCCAGCCCAGGCTGGCGGAGCTTCCGCTGCCGGTGCTCGAGCGCGAGCTCTTTGTCGGGGTGACCATCACCTCCATCGTCTGGGCACTGGGCGTGCTGCTCTACATGGACAAGCTGCCCGACACCTATCGTGCCGCCATGATGATGCTCTCCAGCCTGATCCTGACCGGCAGTGCCATCATGCTGTTCGGCAGCCGTCGTACCCTCTATGGGGCCGTGCTGCCCCTAGGGTTTGCCATGTTGTTCGAGCTCAGTGGCGGCAACACCCAGGAGCGTATCGTCTCCTGCATGCTGGCGGGGTATCTGTTCGTCTTTCTGCCGACCCTGCTGCGGCGCCTGCGGCGGGATCAGGTGGCCTCTCTCTACCACAGTTTTTCCAATGCGGATCTGGTGGCCGAGCTGAAGGCGGTCTCCGAGCACCTCAAGCTCACGTCCCGCCTCGACGGTCTGACCGGCATCGCCAACCGGGCCCATCTCGACGACTCCCTGGCGCGCGCCTGGCGTCGCTGCCACCGTGCCAGGGCGCCTCTCTCTCTAGTGCTGGTGGATGTGGACTACTTCAAGCAGTTCAATGATCACTATGGTCATCAGGTGGGGGACCAGTGCCTGCAACAGGTGGCGAGCCTGCTGGCCGAAGTGCTGCGGCGGGAAGACGATCTCGCTGCCCGTTACGGCGGAGAGGAGTTCGCCCTGCTGCTGCCCTGCACCGCGAATTCAGATAATAACTGCAACACCCATGGTGCATAGGAGAGAAGAGGCCAACTGCCGGTTCTGGTACGCTTCTTCTCGCCAAAGAAACAAAGCGGAACACCATGAG